>ONXW01000016.1 GCA_900321915.1 uncultured Eubacteriales bacterium | reverse complement strand
TTCCGCAACGCGCTGCACGGAAAACAGGTGCGCGGATACAGCCGCACGGAGAAATCAGCTGCCGTCTGCAGGGATAAAATCGAGCGCTGGGCGGCGTATTATGTAAAGATCGGGAAAATCACCGAAGAAGAGGCGCAGGCGCTTATCGGGAGGATTACCCTCACTCCCACGCTGGAGGCCTGCGTGGAGGACGCGGATCTCATGATCGAGTGCGTCCCGGAGAAGCTTCCCCTGAAGCAGGAGATGTTTGAAAAGCTCGATAAAATCTGCCCGGAGAAGACCATTTTCAACTCCAACACCTCATCCCTGCTGATGAGCGACATCTATATTCACTGTTCCGAGGCCCGGAAAGCGAAGACATTTTCCACCGACCATGACGATCCGGTGAGGAACAATTACCTGGAGATGATGTGGAGCCCGATGACATCGGAGGAGACGAAGGAAGCGGCGCTGGCCCACTACCACACGCTGGGATTTGAGCCCGTCGTAACCCAGAAGGAGAACAAGGGATATTCCGTCAACCGCGTGTGGCGCGCGGTAAAGAGGGAATGCCTCTGGCTCTGGGCCAACGGGTACTGCGACCCGGCGGAATTTGACCGCGGCTGGAAGGAAGAGTGGGAGAGCAAGGTCGGCCCCTTTGAGCTGATGGACCTCATCGGCCTGGACACCATCTACAATATTGAGATGTCTTATTACCAGGCAAGCGGGGAGGAGCGCGACCGTCCGCCGCAGAAGCTGAAGGACTGGGTGGATCAGGGTATCCTCGGCATGAAGTCGGGAAGCGGCTTCTATGACGGCTATGACACGGTGGCCGGAAACCTGGTGGATGAGAAAGACTGACCCGCGGCGGGAGACGGAGGTTTCATGGAACTGACCAGATTGCAGCAGGATATGCGGGACGGCGTGTACGGAAAAGGAACGGCCATGGCCATGAATATCCAGTGCGCTGTGGGGGAAGGCTTTGAGGCGGCGCGCATGGTGCCTGTGAACAGGGTGCATATCGCCCTGAGCGCCCAGAACGCGGATATCTGGTTCACGGAGAAGATCACGGCAGCCGGCGGAAGGGCCCGGGTAATCCCCACGGTCAATCCCGGCTACTGCGAGGAGTATTTCCGGAAAGAGGGAATCCTCGATGACGCGGGGGCGGAGAACATGCGCCGCACGGACGCGGCTTACCGCGCCCTGGGAGCGAAGATGACGCTCAGCTGTACGCCGTACCTGGAGGAGAACCGGCCGGCGTTCGGGGAGGTCTGCGCGTTCTCGGAGACCAGCGTGACGGTCTTTGCCAATTCCGTCCTGGGCGCCCGGACCAACCGGGAGAGCGCCATGAGCGCGGCCTGCGCGGCGATCACCGGATTTGTCCCGGAATATGGGATGCTGCTTCCGGAAAACCGGAGGGGGACGGTCCTGGTAAATGTGAACGCCCGGGTGGACAGCGTGTACCGCTATGCCCTGCTGGGGCTCTGCGGGAAGAAGATTGGGCGGGGAATCCCCGTCTTTGCGGGGCTTCCGGAAAATGCGGACACGGAATCCCTGATCGCCCTGGGGGCGGCGCTGAACGTTTCCGGGACATATGACATGTTCCACATCCCCGGGCTTACCCCGGAGGCGGAAGATGCGGATATGGCGTTCGGAGGCAAGAAGCCCGTCCGGACGGTGGAGATCGCGGAGCAGGATCTTGAGGAGGCGCTCAGAAACTATTCTTTTGCCCCCGGAAAGACCATAGATTACGTTATTCTCGGCTGCCCGCACTACACGGAGCGGCAGATACGGCAGGTGGAAGAGCTGCTCTGCGGGCAGAGCGCCCGCGTCCCCGTGATCATCCTGACCTCCCGCCTTGTGTGCGGGAGAGTGCGGGAGAGCGGCCTGGAAGAGGCGCTTTTCCGGCAGAATGTCCGGCTGATCCCCGACACCTGTGTGGATGAAGCCTGCTGCTTCGGGTATCTCAGGGGAAAACGCGGCGTGACGGACTCCCCGAAGGGCCTGTACTATATGGAGACCTTCGGCATCCGTATGAGCGTGCGCGACGTACAGACCTGCATTCGCTGGGCATTGACCGGCAGGACCGATGACGCCGGGCTTCCGGCAGCAGGAGGGGAGAAGGGGGAATGACGGTGGAAAAAAACACATATCACTGCAGGAAAATATCTCCCGGAAAGGCCACAGCCTGCGCCGTCTGTTCGGACGAGGAGATCCTGTTTTACCATGCGGACAGAGAGACGGGCATTGTGACGGAGAAAGGCCACTGCCTGGAGGGGAAGAGCGTCGCCGGAAAAATCGTCGTCTTCCCCGGCGGGAAAGGAAGCTCCGTGGTGCAGGCGGACGGCCTGTACAACCTGGAGCAGAACGGGATGGCCCCGGCCGGGTTTATCGTTCGGTACCTGGACACGGTGCTGGTGTCCACCGCGGTCATCATGGAGATTCCCATGGTGTGGAAGGCGGAGGAAGAATTCTGGCAGAGAGTGAAAGACGGCGACCTGGTGGAGCTGGACGCGGACCGGGAGACGGTGGCGATATGCGGGGAGAGTGAGACGGAAGAAGGAAAAGCTCCCTGAGGCATACAGAAAGGAACAGGAATGGAAGTACTTTATCTTGACGGAAGCAGCCTGACAGAAGAGGAAGTATGGCAGGTAGCATATGAAAACAGGCCTGTGGAGATGGCGCCGGAAGCATTTGCCAGGCTGGCGGAGGGACGCAGGATCATGACCGGGCTTGCGGGAGGCGGAAAAGCAATCTACGGCTTCAACCGCGGCGTCGGCTGGAACAAGGACCGCGGGATGGAGGAGAGCGCCCTCATCGCTTACAACA
>ONXW01000057.1 GCA_900321915.1 uncultured Eubacteriales bacterium | reverse complement strand
TCCGACAACTCCCTCCATCACCAGATACGGCTTCCCTTCCGGGATAAAATCCCGCATCTGCTCCGTCAGCAGGATATAACGGTCGCATTCCTTCAGCATCCGCATCGAGTGCTCCGCTCTCCGGTGAAGCGCTTTGCCCCGCAGGCTGCCGGCGCCTGCCATTTCATCCATAATGAGCGGAACGTCCGGCAGAATGGCTGTGACGCGGGCGTCAGGACGCACTTTCTTCAAAGCATACTGAAGCGCCTGCTGCGTATAGTATGCAGGGGCCGACAGGAGGATTTCCAACGGTTCTCCGCCATAAGAACGCAGGATCCTGACAAGTTCGCGCTGCAGGTTAAACCGGCGCGAGATGATAAAATAGGGCCAGACATTGCAGAACCCGACGCTTTGCACCGGGATGCCGTTCTCTTCTGTCCGGCAGGACGGGGTGAAGAAATGCCGGTTCCCCTTGGGCCAGGAGCCGACGCCCGGGACGGTCAGCGCCTGCAGACGCACATCTTCCCGGCCGGACAGCGACTTGAGGATATTCCACTCATAGATATGATTGGAGAAAGACACCTTGCCACGGCTGTCACGCACCACGTTCTCCATCAGCGGAGCGGGGAGGAAGTTTCCTAAGAAGAGAATATGCATTGCAACACGTTTTGCAGGGATGACAACACCGCCTCGGGATCGTGACGGGCGGCGGAAGCGGTGGCTCCGGAGCGGCCCAGACGCTCGCGCAGCGTGAGATCTTCCGACAGGCTCAGAAGGGCATCGGCCAGGGCCTGCGCATCTCCGGGAGGGACCAGCAAGCCATTGACGCCGTCCTCGATGAGGGATCCGACGCCTCCTACCCCGGTCGCAATGACCGGAACACCCAGCATTTGCGCTTCACAAACGCTGTTGGGGCTGTTGTCGATATAGGAGGGATGCACATATACATCTGCATCCAGGAGGGTCCGGCAGACCTTTTCCGCATCGCAGACGCCCAGGAAGCGGACACCGGAGTGTTCCGCCCGGACGCCGAGTTCCCGCTCGAAGATGCCGGCGAGACGCGCATCGGCATCCAGCCCGATGATCTGCCATTCTATTTCCATCCGGGAATGGAGCAGCGCCGCCGTCTTCAGGACCAGGTCCAGGCCCTTGTAAACGGTATCCGAAAGGGTTGAAACAATCTTCAGGCGACTATGGTCCCGGTACTGTGCCGCTCCGGCGTGTGCATAAAAAACATCCCGAAGCAATTCATTCACTTTGAAATAACGGGCCCGGGGATGGGCGGCCAGCACCACCGAGCGGTCAAATTCCGTCCGCCCCATAAAGTAGTCCGCCTTCCGGATCAGATCCCCCTCCCGGGCGGCGCGGCGGCACATCTCCCGATATCCATAGACATATCCGTTCCGGAGCACATGCTCCCGGACGGAGAAATGCTTCAGGAAGGTCTTCTCGGACATCCCCGTCGGGAAATACGCCTTCGAGATCGGGCCGAGCAGGCCTTGCAAGTGAACGGCCACGGGGGCACCGGAGACATTCAGCACCACGTCGGAGACCCGGTTTTCGAGCCCGAAGAGATATACCAGTTCGGGTTTGAAGTCCTCCATGACCCAACGAAGGTCTTTCGCAAGCGATCCGGTATCCGTTTCCTTTCCCAGATAATACTTCCGGATTTTGTCCAGGGCAGATTCCCGGGGACGGGGCAGTTTATAGAGTGCCGCCCCTCCTTTCGTCTCTTTTCGGACACCGTCGATGTCATACAGCCCGGCCAGCGCAAAACATCCGGTCAACCGGGGCGCGAGCCTCAGCAGGGCGCCGATCCAGCCGCCGCCGTTGTAGCCGCCATCCTCCAGGGAACCGGGCATCGTATCCGCAACAAAGAGTATCCTGCGGTCCATCAGAAACATCTAGGGTTCAATCAGATTCAAGAAGCGCTCCAGGGCCCATACATACCATTTCTGGTCTCCGGTCATCTCGTCCGTACAATGGGGCCAGAATTCCGGACGCTCCGGCCCCTTCCAGCCGGCCATCCACTCGTTGAGCGGCCGCGGCATCGGGGTCTTGGCCGGAATTTCCCAGCCCGGATAGAGGCGGTTGAACACCTCGCGAACCAGGTATTTATTCTCTCCGCCACGGACCCGTTCGATGTCCAGTTCCGTGTCCAGGAAGGTCCTGGAAAACGGCATGCAGAGCTCCAGTCCGGCCGTCGCGCAGGCATTTTCGTAACTGTTGGTGGACTCCTCGAAGAAGGTATCCCCCACGAAACGGTGCACGTCCACATAGCCGTCCTTCTCCCAGCGGGTATAAGGCTCCGTGATCAGCTGCGGGTGCTTCAGGGCCTTGTACGGCAGCACATAGGAATAACGGTCTATCATATCGCCGACGGTCCGGTCCTTGGACAGCAGACCGCTCATGCCTCCGTACAGCACATCGGCACTTTCGCCGAATACCAGACAGTCAAACCCGTCCCGTTTCACCTGGCAGGCGGCCTTGTAAATCTGGACTTCGATGGAATGCACCGGTGCCCCCTTATGCTTCATCAGAATGGGCGCGTATGAGAGCATGTCCTCCCAGTAAACCTCCACGACACGGTGCTCCAGGCCGCAGTACGCTGCATAGCGGGCGGCCTGCGGCGTCTCATCGATTACCGCCTTGCCAGGGACAACGCACTTGAAGGTGTAGGCGACACTCCCC
>ONXW01000419.1 GCA_900321915.1 uncultured Eubacteriales bacterium | reverse complement strand
CTTCTCCATGCAGATCGTCAACGACGACCCGAGCACCTCTGTGGGCTCCCAGATCGTCGTGCTTTACAACTGCAAGCTGTCCAAGGTGCCGATCGCGATGCTCGACGCGGACGCTGAGTTCCTGGAGGAAGAGGTCGGCTTTTCCTTCACGGACGTCGCTGTCCTTAAGGCTTTCCACGATCCGGACCAGCTGGGCAGCTGACCTGAAGAGACCCTTTACCCGTGACAGTGACAGCTGTGACAACTTCTCTAATAGAGTAATCAGATTAGAGATATTAGGTATATATGCGCGCGCGAGGCGCGTGCGTGCCTGCGCGTATACACGCGTAAGGAAACGCCGTCATAGCTGTCACAGTTGTCACGGTCACACAAACAAGGAGGACTGAATCACATGGGTGTTTTAGAAGCTTTTCTCCACCCGATCGCGGTGGAAGAGACCAAAAAAGTAGAAGTATCCAAGCGCTTCGTAGGCGAGGACGGGAAGCCCGTCCCCTTCGAGATCAAGACGATCCCGCAGGGTGAAAACTCGCAGCTCATCAAGAAGTACACCCGGCGCAAGCTGGTGAACGGCAGCACGACTGAGATCTTCGACACGGCAGCGTACACCAACGCCCTGATCGTGGAGTGCACCGTCCAGCCGGACTTCCAGGACAGCCGGATGTGCGAAGCGTACGGCGTGCTTGACCCGATGATGGTACCAGGCAAGATGCTCCTCTCCGGTGAGTACAGCGCTCTGGTCGGTGAGATCATGAAGCTCAACGGCTTCGACGCTGACAGCCTGCTCAAGGACGAGGAAGAGGCAAAAAACTGATCGATGGCGACTCCCGTGACGTGGCTCTGAGCTACTACCTTTTCGTAAATCACGGGACGCCGCCGAGTGTCGTCGCCGCCATGAGCGACCGGGAGGTCGCGCTGTGCTGGCAGATGGCACTGAAGGAAATGAAATCGCGAAACAGAAAGTAAGGAGGTGAAGCCCGTGGCCGGAATCCGGGAAGTTTTTGAGATCGTGGACAGGGCCACAGCGCCGCTGCGGAAGATCACCGGTGAGATGGGCAAGACCAGGAGCGCCGCGGAGATGCTGAAGAAAGCGTCCCTGCAGGCCGTGGCGGCCGTTGCGACCTTTAAGACGGTGCAGGCTGCCGTGCAGCTGTCTGACCAGCTGACGCAGGTCCAGGCGCGCATCAATGGCATCACCGGCGACCTGGGGGAGACTGCCCGCGTGCAGAACATGATCTATCAGGCTGCGCAGCGGTCCCGCGGATCCTATCAGGAAATGATGGGCACCGTGGCGTCCCTGAAGAGCCAGACGGGCGACACCTTTAAGAGCATGGACGAGGCGACGGCCTTCGTGGAGGCGATGCAGAAGCAGTTTAAAATCGCCGGCACGGACGCGACCGGCATCTCCTCGACCATGTATAACCTGACACAGGCACTCTCCACCGGCGTTCTGCGGGGTCAGGATCTCAACATTGTTATGAGCAACGCCCCGCAGATCGCCCAGCGGATCGCTAAGTACATGAACCTCTCCGTCGGCGAGCTGAAGAAGGTCGCGGCGGAGGGCAAGGTCACTTCCGACATCGTCAAGGCCGCCATGCTGGGTGCTGCCGGGGACATCGACAAGGAGTTCCAGCAGATCCCGAAGACCTTCGGGGACGTCTTCCAGCAGGCGAAGAACATGGGCATCCGCACTTTCCAGCCTATCGGGAAGGCGATCTCTGACATCGTCAACAGCCCGGCCGTCATGGGCGCCGTCAATGCCCTCGGCTCTGGCTTTTACTTTGTAGGAAGCGTGATCGCGCTGGTCATCCAGGGTATCGGCGCGGCCTTCAACGCGATTGGCACGATCGTCGGCAACCTGTGGACGATGATCACCGGGGTGGCGGGCGGAGTGCTCCATATCGGAGAGGTCTTCGTCATCGTCTCTACAGTGGCCGGCGCGGTCGTCGGCGGGATCATCAATATCCTCGCGAACCTCGCGAACATCGGCATCATGGTGGCAGAACAGCTCTACAACGTATATCTGCAGTCCGCCCACGCGATACAGACCCGCTTCGCCGGCATGGCGTCCGGCGTGGTCGGGGCTTTTGCCGGCGTCGCGCGTGGGGCTGACTCCGCGGCCACGGCTATCGCCAACGCTTTCATCTCCGGCGCGAATAAGGCGATCGGCGGCATCAACAAGCTGATCGAAGCGCTTAACAAGATCCCCGGCGTCGAGATCGGCGCGGTCGGGGAGATGGCGCAGGTCGGAAGCTTTGGCTTTGCGGACGCGGTGGAAGCCGCGGCACAGGGCCTCGAGGCTATGGCCAACACTCCGGCTCCGGAGCACGTCTCCCTCCAGCGCTTTGACGCTGTCGGGCTGGTCGAGGGCTTTGTCAACGGTGGCAAGGCCGGAGCTGACTGGGCGAACGGTGTCCGCGAAGGAATGGCGGGGCAGAGCAACTTTGGAAATTTCCAGGATCTGCTGCAGGGCATTGAGACCAACACCGCAAACGCCATGCCCAACGGTGGCAACACCGGCAAGGTCGGCAAGGTCGGGAAGGTTGACAACGTGAAGCTTTCCGACGAGGACCTGAAGGTCTACCGTGACCTTGCGGAGCGCAGGTACATGAACAACATCGAGCTGAAAACGCTGGCGCCGGAGATCAACGTCACGCTGCCGGCCGGAGCTTCCGGGAACCTGTCCGCGCAGGACGTCGCGGATAAGCTCAAGCGGATGCTCATCGAGCAGATGGCGGCGCAGACCTCCGTGTCCCACGCGTACTAAGGAGGGCACATGCTTAATCCGGATACCATGATCTACATCAAGATCGGCGGGAAGCGGT
>ONXW01000201.1 GCA_900321915.1 uncultured Eubacteriales bacterium | reverse complement strand
GTCAGCATGAGCTATCCGGAGGCTTACGACGAAAAGTATAAAAAATGGAGCCTGGAGACACTGCCGTTTTTGCCGGAGGAGTACCGCTACGAGGTCATAAAGGATGTAAAAAAACAGTTTGACATCGTGAGCGGGCTGCTGAACCGTCCGGATGTGGACACGATCTACGTCTGCACGGACTCCGGGCGGGAGGGGGAATACATCTACCGCCTGGTGGCGCAGATGGCCGGCGTAAAGAACAGGAACCAGAAGCGGGTGTGGATTGATTCCCAGACGGAGGAGGAGATCCGCCGCGGCATCCGGGAGGCGAAGGACGAGGCGGAATACGACAGCCTGGCCTCCGCCGCCTACCTGCGGGCCAAGGAAGATTACCTGATGGGCATCAATTTCTCCAGGGCCCTGACCCTGAAATACGGCCCGGCCATCACGAATTACCGCAGGACCAGGTTTACCGTCATTTCCGTGGGGCGCGTCATGACCTGCGTCCTCGGGATGGTGGTACGGAGGGAGCGGGAGATCCGGGACTTTGTCAAAACGCCGTTTTTCCGGGTAGTGGGGACATTTGCCGCCGGGGAGAACCCGGAGCAAAAGACCTTCGACGCGGAGTGGAAAGCCGTGGAAGGCTCCCGGTATTATAATCATCCCGCCCTGTATAAGGAAAACGGGTTCCGGAAGAGGGAGGATGCGGAAGAACTCATCCGGATTCTCACGGCGCCCCCGGAGGAGCCGGCGGCGGTAGAGAAGGCGGAGCGGAAAAAAGAGGTTAAGAATCCGCCCCTCCTGTACAACCTGGCGGAGCTGCAGAATGACTGCTCCAGGTTTTTCCGCATGAGCCCGGACCAGACGCTGCAGGCAGCCCAGGAGCTGTATGAGAAAAAGCTCGTCACCTACCCGAGGACGGATGCCCGCGTACTCTCGACCGCGGTGGCAAAGGAGATTCACAAGAACCTGGGAGGCATCGCCGGCTACGGCCCCATGGCATCCTATGCGAAGGAGGCCATGGAGATGGGCCGCTGGAAGACCATCGCGAAAACGCGCTACGTCAACGACAGACAGATCACGGACCATTACGCCATTATCCCGACAGGCTACGGCCTGGGCGCCGTCAACAGCCTCTCACCGCAGTACCGGGCTGTCTATGAGATGATCTGCCGCAGGTTCCTGAGCATCTTCTATCCGCCGGCCGTCTACCGGAAGTATTCGGTGGAAGCGGTCCTGCGGGGAGAACACTTCTTTGCCTCGTTCCGCGTGCTGGAGGATCCGGGATACCTGGCCGTGGCCCGGAAGGGGAAGGAGAAGCCTGCAGGAAGCGGAAAAGAAGAAAGCGCGCAGGACAGCGGCGGAAACGAAGGGGCAGAGAGCGACGGGACAGGAAATGATGCCGGAAAGGACAGCGCGGATCCGGAGCTTCTCAGGGCCCTGGAAAAGCTGCGCAGGGGCAGCAGGATTGCGCTCCGGGAGCTCCGCATCCGGGAGGGGGAGACTGCCCCGCCCAAGCGGTACACCTCCGGATCTATGATTCTCGCCATGGAGAACGCCGGACAGCTCATCGAGGACGAGGAGCTGCGCGCCCAGATCCGGGGGAGCGGTATCGGCACCAGCGCAACCCGCGCGGATATCCTGAAGAAGCTGGTAAACATCAAATACCTCCTGCTCAATAAGAAAACGCAGGTGATCACGCCCTCCTTCCTTGGGGAAATGGTCTATGAGGTGGTGTTCGCTTCCATGCGGCAGATGCTGAACCCGGATCTGACCGCCAGCTGGGAGAAGGGCCTGACCTACGTGTCTGAGGGGACCATCACCGATAAAGAGTACATGGAAAAGCTGGAGAAATTCGTATCCGCCAGGACCATGGCCGCCGTCCGCGGCGGCGTCACCAGGGGGGATCTGATCCGGGCTTTTGACCGGGTGGCAGTGTATTATAAAAAGAGTGAACTCCGGGAGGGAGAGTAAAAGGAGACAGGATGGACACAATGGTGTTTGACGTGGGAGGTTCGGAGATAAAATACTGCGTGATGGATGATTCCCTGGAGCGCAGGCATTACGGTTCCGTTGCCACGCCCCGCGATACGCAGGAGCATTTCTTCGAAGTCCTGCGGAAGCTCTATCTTCCGTTTGCGCATAAAACCTGCGGGATCGCCCTGAGCCTTCCCGGCATCATCGACAGCGAAAAAGGCATATGCCTGGGGAACGGGTATCTCCGCTATAACTGGGGCAGCGCGGTCGGCCCTGCCCTGGCTGAGTACTGCGGCTGTCCGGTGTTCATGGCGAACGATGCCAAATGCGCCGCCTATGCGGAGCTTTCCCGGGGAGTCCTCCGGGGGGTGCGCAATGCGGCGGTCTATATTATCGGAAGCGGCGTCGGCGGGGGAATCATCATAAACGGCAGCCTTGTGAACGGGCCGCATTTTTCCGCCGGCGAGTTCAGCCAGATGCGGTACAATTCCGACCGCTGGGAGGAATCTGAAGGTTCCGCCGGCGGAAGGCTCGGCATCTTCGGCCTGTTCCGGAAGTACCTGCATTATGCGGGCCTTCCGGAAGATACGCCGGTGGACGGGAAGCTAATCTTTGCCCGGTATCACGAGGGGGAAGCGGCCGCCGTCCGGAGTGTGGAAGAGTTCTGTCTGGAGACGGCGAAGATGATCGCGAACATATCGGTCCTTCTCGACTGTGAGAAGATCGCCGTCGGCGGCGGTATAAGCCGGGATCCTGCGGTGACGGAGCTTATCGCCCGAAACGTCGCCGGGCTCTATGATACCGGGGCAAACATCTGGATGTCCGGCTTTACGGCCCCGGAGGTTTTGCCCTGCAGGTTCGGCAGCGACGCCAACCTGGTGGGGGCTTACCTGCTGAGCTGCCGCAGAATGGATTGCACTGATTGACATTTGAACGATTTGTGGTATACTATCTGATGTGCGCAGGATTAGTACATCGGTAGTATGCCAGCTTCCCAAGCTGGAGAGGCGGGTTCGATTCCCGTATCCTGCTCTTTCTTATGCCCAAAATCCTGTTTATCCGGGATTTTGGGTTTTTTATAAAAAAGGAGGAATCATTATGTTCAGGAAATGGATAATAAGAGGGATTCTGTGCTGCATGACGGCAGCATTCATCAGCGGCTGCGCGCCGAAGCAGCCTGCGGAGACGACAGCCGCGGAAACTGCGGAGACGGCTGCGGAGACGGTTTCCTACAAGAGTATCGGCATTACCGTTGCCATGCCTGAGGAATTCCGGAATACCACAGGGGCTTTCTATCCCCATGTGATCGGTGAAGTGAAAGAGGGCAGCGGAATCCGGCAGATGGGTTTCTTCTACCTGGCGCTCCCGAAGGAGGAGTTCGACGGGATTGTTGAGACTTCCCGGCAGAGGGAACTCACGGAGGACGAGGTGGAACATGTGCGGAGCACCGCCGGCACCCTGGCCATGATCTTCTCCGTGGACGGCGGACGCGACTTTGCGGCGGTCCGGGAGCTGTTTGCC
Organism: uncultured Eubacteriales bacterium; assembly: GCA_900321915.1. GTDB lineage: Bacteria > Bacillota > Clostridia > Lachnospirales > Lachnospiraceae > Clostridium_R. Next base: position 15,044 of record ONXW01000201.1, on the reverse strand, counting down.
GAATCCGGGACAGAGTTCGATGAGAAGTATGCTTCGGAGATAGGGAAAGCGGGTGATGTGACATTCTATGATTACATGGAGCCGAATGAGGACTACACCGACGGCCTGGAAGACAAGTACGCGGAAGAGTACCTGAAGCTCCGCGGCGCCCTGGACGGGGCTCTCGACAAAGCGGAATTCTCCGTTCCCGAGTAAGGAACGGTGTTCCCTTAAGAATTCCGTAAGTACTATGTATAGATTGTAAAATGATCCTTTCCTCTATATCTGGTATAATCAGGACAGGAGAACATTCGAAAGAGGGGAAAGTAGGATGTTAAAAACAGATGTCAATGAGTATGAAACACTGCAGGTAAGGCAGGAAAGCTACGGCGTCCCCGCGGAACGGAATCACGGGATGCCGCCTGCCGGGATAACTCTTCACAAAAAGTACTTCAGTCCGGATGAAGCCGACAGCTTTGTTGACTGGATGATGGAACTGGGTATCCGATGCTGATGATTTACAGCTTATTGACCTGATGCGGGAAAGCCGGCCATTTTGGCCGGTTTTTCTGCTTTTATGGCACATTCTTGAGTATTCCGTGAAAATGGCATAAAATAATCTGGAGAGAGACCATCCTACAGGAAAACAGGAGGAGATACCATGAAAAAATTACTTCTGTATGCAGTCTGCGGGCTCCTGGCCCTGGCAGCGGCCGCCGGATGCGCCCCGGACATCGCGCAGGCCGAGCCGTCGACCGGCGCTTCGGAAAATAAGAGTGAGCTGGTTGTCGGAAAGGATATCCGGGCGGAAGACATTACGGATTTTTACTATACTTATGAAAATATCAATTATAACGCTTTCTATCAGAGATACCGCTTTTACACCGAAGACGGAAAGTACATGTTTTTCCACGAAACCAGGGAGAGGCCGGATGAGTACGGGCCTGCGACGGAGGAGGATACCACGCTTACCGGGTGTTTTGACCTGCAGGAGGCAGAGTGGAAACAGTTTCTCGGATACCTGAAGGACGGCACGGTAAAACCGAGGAGTGAGGATGTCACGACCGGGGACAGCGGTCCCTGGACTTACCTGTACTGGACCGGGGACGAATCCATTTACCAGGAGTACTCCTTCTCCTCCGGCAGCATGGGAGGCGAGTTTAAGGCATTCTGTGAATCGCTGGCCGCAAGGTCCATCCCTGCCCCGGAAGCGCAGGCGGAGGGCGGACAGGATTTCCGGGAGCCGGACTCCTATGAGGTCCGCTTCCTCCTGGACGCGGACAAGGTGCTGGATGAGGACAATCAGCTGAAACAGGAGTTTATCGACGCCTTTTCGGCAGGGGAAAAGAAGGTAAAGCGCTACGGCCTCTTCTTCCTGGAGACCCCGGACAGGACATTCAGCGGCGAGGGGTGGTTCAACCGTGTGCGGATACGGGAGGACAAGCCTGAGAAGGGCTATAAATTCACATTTAAAAAACGATACCCGGTGCAGGGAGATGATATCAGTGCCGCCATGCAGCTCGCCGAGGCGGAAGGCTTTGACCTGACGGGGGGAGAATGGGAGAGCCAGATCGAGTGGGGCATTTCCGGCATGACCCTGAGTCTTTCCGCCGAGGCGGAATATCCTTCGGACGGCAAATCCGGCATCGCGGACCTGTCCGCGGAGGAAGCGGGGGAATTCTGCGAAACGCAGATGCCTTCCGCGGAGCGGGACTGGAAGTCTGAGGGCTGGGGTACGCAGGCACTCAAAGCTGCAAAAGAGGCAGGCCCGGTATTCTTTAAACGCTATACGGGCACCTGCGCGGAAACGAAGATAGAGATAGAGATATGGGAATTCCCGGAAGCGGACGGCGCAGAGGCCCGGTATATCGCGGAGCTTTCCGCTGAATGCAGAGACGCGGGGGAGGCTGTCCGGTGCAGGGAAGGGATAAAGGATACCCTCACGGAGCTGGATATCCTCCTGCAGACAGAGTCACTAAAAACACAGATGGTTCTGGATATGGAATTCGGGGCGTAGCGCGCTGCATCCCGGCTTACTGGAGACCGGCAAATGCCGGTCTCTTTTTTTGACGATATAATTATATTTCGGATTGGTTTAATGTATTTATAGTTAATATAAGATATAGTAATAACACATATGATCATAAATATATCAAGATCGTTGAATTATTGCATTGCTCACGGTTTTAAAATCCGGACAGAAGTGCTAAAATAATAATTAATATGGGTTTTATTCCATGAACGGGAAGGAGGTAAGGTACATGAAAATTGCGGTTGTCGGAAGTATCAATATTGACCAGACCGTAATAGCGGACCGGATTCCGAACAAAGGAGAGACGCTTCACGGACATGACCTGCGCTATATCCCCGGAGGGAAAGGCGCGAACCAGGCGGTTGCGATGGCAAGGCTCGGGGCGGAGACGGCCATGTTCGGATGTGTGGGCGACGACGAGAACGGAAAGAAGATGGTTGAGAATCTCCGGGCCAATGGTGTGAATACGGACTATATCCGCGTTGTTGAGGGAGTTCCGACAGGAATTGCCATCATCACCGTTGGAGATAATGACAATACCATCATAGTAGTGGCGGGCGCCAACGGGAAGGTTGACCGGGCTTATGTGGACAGCATCAAAGATGAGCTCCTGGGTTACAGCATGGTAGTTCTTCAGCATGAGATCCCGCTGGATACCGTACATTATATTGTCGGACTGTGCAGCGAGAAGGGGATTCCTGTGGTTCTCAACCCGGCGCCCGCTGCGGATGTCCCGCCGGAGATCATCGAAAAGGTGACCTGGCTTACCCCGAACGAGCACGAAGCGGGGCTTATCTTCGGTGAAGACAAGACTGCGGAGGAGCTTCTTCTGAGCTATCCGGAGAAGCTGGTCATCACCCAGGGCTCCCGCGGCGTTTCCGTGGGACTGAAAAACGGCAAAGTACTGAATGTACCCGTGCGTCCGGCGAAGGTGGCGGATACTACCGGTGCAGGCGACACGATGAACGGGGCATTCTGCGTCAGGATTGCGCTGGGGGATTCCCCGGAGGAAGCCCTCAGGTACGCGAATACCGCGGCAAGCCTCTCCACGGAGAAGTTCGGCGCCCAGGGCGGCATGCCGACCGCGGAGGAAGTTGAGAAAGCGCTGGGATAAGTGAGGATCAGGAGAAAAAAACATGAAGAAAAACGGAGTTTTAAACAGTGATATTTCCCGCGTCCTCTCCTATATGGGACACACGGATCAGATCTGCATCGGCGACTGCGGCCTGCCGGTCCCGGATGAGACGGAACGGATTGACCTGGCGGTTCAGTTCGGACAGCCGTCATTCCTGGATGTGCTGAAGGTTGTGGCAGGAGATATGAAGATTGAGAAGATCTTCCTGGCGGAGGAGATCCGGGAAAAGAACGCGGAGATGCTTCAGGCGGTTCTTCAGTTTTTCAAAGAGTCCGGGGAAGCCGGTGCGCCTGAGGTTGCGTTTGTGAGCCATGCGGAACTGAAAAAGATGACGAAGGACTGTAAGGCGGTGATCCGCACAGGAGAGACAACGCCGTACTCCAACATCATCCTTCAGTCCGGCTGTATTTTCTGACGGGAGGGTTCTTATGCAGATTGAAATGCGGGGAATCAATAAAGCATTTGGCGGCAACCCGGTGCTCCGCAATGCGGGATTTGAGCTCGCCGATGGCGAGATCCACGCGCTGATGGGAGAGAACGGCGCCGGAAAATCCACGCTGATGAAAATCCTGACCGGTGTCTATACCCGCGACGCCGGAACAGTCATTGTGGATGGCCAGGAGGTTGTATATAAAAATCCCCAGGAAGCGGAAAAAGCGGGAATTGTGTTTATCCACCAGGAGCTGAATGTCCTGTTCGACCTGACGGTGGAAGAGAACATGTTCCTCGGGAAGGAGATCCACGGAAAGTTCGGCATCTGCGACTCAAAGGCGATGCGGAAGGAAGTAAAGAGGATCCTGGACCTGCTCGGGGTAAAGATTGATCCGGGAAGGAAGATGAACACCCTTTCCATCGGACAGCAGCAGATGATTGAGATTGCGAAGGCGCTGATGGTGGACGCTAAGGTCATTATCATGGACGAGCCCACGGCGGCGCTCACGCAGAGTGAGACAGAGGTCCTGTTCCAGGTGGTTCGCTCGCTTCGCGAGAAGGGCGTGTCGATCGTCTACATTTCCCACAGAATGGAGGAGATCTTTGAGCTGTGCGACAGGATTACCATCCTGCGGGACGGCGAGTATGTCGGCACAAGGAATATCCCCGAGACGGACATGACCGAAGTGGTCCGCATGATGATCGGCCGCGAGATCGGCGAGCGTTATCCGGAGCGGAATGTCACCCTGGGAGACACAGAGTTTGAGGTAAAGAACCTGACCTGTCCGGGCATCTTTGAGGACGTGAATTTCAGCGTCCGCAAGGGCGAGGTCCTGGGCGTCGCCGGCCTGATGGGCGCGGGGCGCACGGAGATCATGCAGTCGATCTTCGGCAATATGCCTGATGTGACGGGTACCATCCTGGTAAACGGCAAAGAAGTCCATAATAAGACACCGGGCGATGCCATGAAAAACGGAATCGGCTTCATCACCGAGGACCGCAAGGTCGAGGGCCTGATGCTGGAAGAGAGCATCATGAAGAATATCTCCGTGGCGAACCTTGACAAGATATCTTCCGGCGGCGTGCTGAACGCGAAGGCGGAGCTCGATATGGTGAAAAAGGGTATCGAGGATCTGCACATCCGCTGCACCGGACCGAAGCACGCCTGCGGGGAGCTGAGCGGAGGCAACCAGCAGAAGGTTGTTTTTGCGAAGTGGATTTTTACGGATCCCACAGTGCTGATTCTGGATGAGCCTACCAGAGGAGTCGATATCGGCGCGAAGAAGGAAATTTATTCCATTATCAATGACCTGGCCGCAAGGGGCGTTGCCATCATCATGGTTTCATCCGAGCTGCCGGAGGTTCTCGGAATGTCTGACCGTGTCATGGTAGTACACGAGGGACATATCGCCGGCTTTATCGACAGGGAAAAAGCAAATCAGGAAAATATCATGACTCTTGCCACAGGAGGGCAGCTCGATGGATAAGAAAGATTTTATGTCTAAGATTCAGGACCTGGGAGCGCTTATCGCGCTGGTCCTGCTGGTTATAGTTATCAGTGTGATAAGTCCTCAGTTCAGGACGATCGATAACTTCATGTCACTGGTCAGGCAGTCTTCAATTAACGGATTTATCGCCTTCGGCATGACCTGCGTCATCCTTACCGGCGGAATCGACCTGTCGGTCGGTTCGGTCCTGGCCCTGACCACAGCGTTCTGCGCGTCATTTATCAAGGGCGGCATGCCCGCCGGTATCGCCATGCTGCTTGCTCTTGTCATCGGTACAGCTTTCGGCTGCGTCAGCGGAACCCTGGTTACCAAGGGACGCCTGCAGCCCTTCATCGCGACGCTGATCACGATGACGGCTTTCCGCGGCATCACCATGATATTCATGAACGGCAAGCCGATCTCCGGACTCGGCAGCAGCGCCCTGCTGAAGTTTGTGGGTAAAGGAAGCGTTCTCGGAATTCCTTTCCCGGTTATCCTTTTCGTGGCGGTATTTGCCATCTTTATGTTTGTGCTGGAAAAGACGACCTTCGGCCGCCGGATTTACGCGACGGGAAGCAATGCCGTCTCCGCAAAGCTGGCCGGTGTCAACATTGACCGCACAAAACTCGCAGCCTATGCCATCTCCGGATGCATGGCTGCCCTGTCCGGACTGATTCTTCTGTCCCGTCTGAATTCCGCACAGCCCACACTGGGCGACGGATACGAGCTGGACGCCATCGCTTCCGTAGCTCTGGGCGGCACCAGCATGAACGGCGGCCGCGGCCGGATCTGGGGAACCTTCGTCGGTGTCCTGATCATCGCGGTACTGAATAACGGACTGAATATCCTCGGCGTATCTTCCTACTATCAGTCCGTCGTCAAGGCGGTCGTCATCCTGATCGCGGTACTTTCCGACCGGAAGAGGTAAGCGGCGGAAAGAGAAAGAACGGCACAGTCACCCGGAACCGGTCCGCCGGAAAACGGCGGTCCGGGGACAGGTGTTGCGCATAGAAACCTATTTTTTTAAAAATGGAGGAAAAAAGGTATGAAACTGAAGAAAATTGCAGCATTATTGACAGCATCTCTCATGGTTCTTTCCATGGCGGCATGCGGAAGCGGAAACAAGCCGGCAGAAACTGAAGCGGCAGCAACCGAAGCGGCAGCAGAAGGCGGAGAAGCGGCAGCAGAGGCCGGAAGCGTCGGCCTGTCCCTTTCCACCCTGAACAACCCCTTCTTCGTCACACTTTCCGACGGAGCTGAGGCAAAGGCAAAAGAGCTGGGTGTTGACTTGATCGTAGTTGATGCAGGTGATGACTCCGCAAAGCAGACCAGCGATATCGAAGACCTGATCTCCAAGGACATCAAGGTTCTTATCGTAAACCCGGTAGATTCTGACGCTGTTGCCCCGGCGGTAGAGGATGCCATCGAGAAGGGCATCAAGGTTATCGCGGTAGACCGTGTGGTAAACGGTGTAGAAGTTGACTGCTCCATCGCTTCCGACAACGTAGCCGGCGCGAAGATGGCAGCTGAGTACCTGGTTGAGCTGGCAGGAGAGAAGGCTAAGACAGCCGAGCTGGAAGGCGTTAACGGCGCAAGCGCAACCATCGACCGCGGCGAGGGCTTCCACTCTGTGGCAGATGAGAAGCTGGATGTGGTTGCAAGCCAGACCGCAAACTTCAACCGTGCAGAGGGTATGACCGTTATGGAGAACATGCTCCAGGCCAATCCCGACATCAAGTGCGTATTCGCTCACAACGATGAGATGGCACTCGGCGCTATCGAGGCAATCAGCGGCAAGGACATCATCGTAGCAGGCTTTGACGCAACTGACGACGCTATCGAGGCAGTTAAGGAAGGCACCATGGCTGCAACCGTTGCACAGCAGCCGGACCTTATGGGCGCTACCGCTGTTGAGACCGCAGCAAAGCTGATGGCAGGCGAGTCCGTAGAGAAGACCCTTCCGGTCGAAGTAAGCCTTATCACAAAGGACAACGTACAGTAATCCCTGCACAGGGCGGGAAAACTGCATAAAAAAGAAGACCGGCGAGGCACAGAGATGTGTCCCGCCGGTCTTCTTTTCTATGTCGGTCTGCTGCCGAATCAGTCAAAATCTTTCTCAAATTTCAGGACAGCGCCGGTTTCAGCATCGATATCATACTCATATTCATAGCCGCCCTTGTAGAACTTGATCTCATACACGGGTCTGCCGTGCTCATAGTCCATTTCCACCTTCTTCAGGAAATCCACCTGGCCACCGGGAATGCCCGCATGCTCGAATGCCTTTGCCAGAGCCTGATCCTGGGAGAGAGTACCTCCGGATACCTGTTCCATTGTATCATCGTTAAGCTTCTCGATATTTCCCATAGTGTTTCCTCCTGCAATAATGTGTTTTTTTCATATAAGGTATTTTACCACAGAATACACCGGCAGGGGTGAAAAATCTGTGTTTTAATGATGAATTTTCGGTTAACTGTCCAGCCGCTGTCTTGCGATGAGTTCCGCGAAGAGGCCGTTCTTTTCCACCAGCTCTTCATAGCTGCCGTCCTCGATGATTTTTCCCTGGTCCAGCACCAGGATACGGCTGCAGTTGCGGATGGTGGACAGCCGGTGGGCGATGACGATTCTTGTACAGTTCAGCCCGTCAAGGGCTTCGGAGATCTGCTTCTGGACCCTGTTGTCCAGGGCGGATGTGGCTTCGTCGAAGATCAGGATCCGGGGCTTCGGCGCCAGGGCCCGGGCGATCATCAGGCGCTGCTTCTGGCCGCCGGAGATTCCGCCCTGTCCCTCGGAGAGCTGTGTCTGCATCCCCATCGGCATCCGCCGGATGTCATCCGCGATACCTGCAAGCTCCGCGGCTTCCCATGCGTCCTTCAGGGTCATCTGCGGGGCGGAGACGGCGATGTTGGAGAAAATGTCACCCTGGAAAAGGCTTCCGTTCTGCATGACCGTTCCTATCTGCCTGCGCAGGGAGTGGAGATCCAGCCCTGAGAGATCCCTTCCGTCATAATAGACGGCGCCGACCTCCGGCGTCTCAAACCCCAGAAGAAGGCGGATCAGCGTGCTTTTGCCGCAGCCTGTGGTGCCGACGATGGCGATGTATTCTCCCGGACGGATTTTCAGGTTCAGTCCGTTTACCACCCACGGCATGTTCGGCTGGTAGCGGAAGTACAGGTTTGAGACCTCGATATCTCCTGACAGCTCCGTGACCAGGGTTCTTTTTTCGGAACCTTCGGGGACTGCGGAGAGGATGGGTTCCGCCGTCTCCAGCATCGGCTTTATTTCCGCGAAGGAGAGCGCCACGCCCGCCAGGGCCCCGAAAGAGGCGGTCACCGCGCCGAAGGCGGTATTGAAAGCGATATATTCCGACGGTGTGATCCGATGATTCACCGCAATCCAGAAGAGCAGGACGGTGCCGGCCAGGGAGAGCGCCGCGGACAGAGCCGTGTTCGCGCGTATAATCATGGGCGGATTATAGCGGAGCTCAGAAGTCTCGGCGTAGGCGTGACCCCATTTCGCGAAGGCCCGTTTTTCCGCCCCGGTGAGCCGGATCTTCTGCACCCCTGAGATCAGCGCAAAGCTTATGCCGTTTTCCTCCGTACCCTTCTCCAGGACATACCGGCTGACCTGCATCTGGGCAAGGCCGGCCAGAACACTCAGGATGAGTCCCGCGAAGATAATCAGGAAGGCCGTAAATGCCAGGGGGCGCGCGTAGTGGAAAATCTGCGTGATGTACAGCAGGGACAGCAGCGCGCTGATACCGACGGAAAAAACATTGTTCAGCAGCACGCTGCAGATCTGCGCCAGGGCCTGGAAACGGCCGGACAGTTCACCGGAGGAGTGTTTCCGGAAGAATCCGGGGGGCAGGTCCATGATGCGCATCATCACGGCGGCCTCCATGGCCACGGAGGCCTTGGTCCCGATCCGGCTCATCATCAGCTGTCCCGACGCGCTGATGAGCTGGGAGGAGAGGATGACGGCGATCATGAAAGCGGCCGTCCCTGCCAGCAGGGAAAGGTCCCCGCTCTCCAGCACAAACCCTGTGAGGGAACGGGTAATGCTCGTCATCACCATACCGAGCAGTGTGACCCCCAGGGAGAGCAGGAAGAAGAGCATAAAATCTCCCATATCCAGGCAGTCCGTGAGATAGAGGATCAGGTCCCGGACCCCGATTTTCCGGAGGGGCAGGGGACAGTAGAAACACAGCGCGTCGTCATCCAGGCGTGAGGCTGTCTTTTTGTCCACCCTGACCATGGCGCCGGTTTCTGGGTCGCGGTAGCGGTATCCGGAGAGCTTTCCGGGAATGAGGGCGCAGGCTGCCCCGCCCTCGCCGTTAAATCCCAGCATGGGCCCCATGGCATTTTTATACCAGCCTTCCTCCAGGGTGACCCTTCGCCACATGATGCCCAGGGGGCGCATGCAGTATTCCAAATAGTCGTCAAGCTCCGTAATATTCTCCGGAACCGCGGCAGGCTTTCTGTGATAGTACTTCAGGATATCATCGACAGCGGTCTTGGCGGGGATGCGCTTATCGTTCATGTATCCGGCCTGCTGTGCTCCCACAACGGCCGAGGCGATATGGAAGAGAGCGTCTTCCATGCTTTCCTGGTCTTTCTGTCTTCGACGGGATATCTGTTCGTCAAACCAACCCATATTCCGCCTCCTTTTCAGTCACTGGCGATGAGCTTCGCGTAAGCGCCGCCCTTCGCCATCAGTTCTTCATGGGTGCCCCGCTCCACGACCAGCCCTCGGTCAAAAACGATGATCTCATCGCAGTCCCGTATCGTGGACAGGCGGTGGGCGATGACGATGCAGGTGATCCCGCGGTCATTCACGTCCTTTACCAGTTCATATTCCGTCCTGGCGTCCAGGGCGGAGGTAGCTTCATCCATGATAATTATGGAGGGATCCTGGGCCAGCGCCCTGGCAATCTCAAGGCGCTGCCTCTGGCCGCCGGAGAGATCCTTTCCGTTCTCCGTGAGTTTTCCGCGGAAGCCGCCTTCCCTTGCCATGATATCGTCGTATATCTGCGCGTCCCGCGCGGCCAGGATCATCTCGAAATCTTCGATGGACTCGTCCCACATCTTGATATTATCCGCCACAGTATCCTCAAACAGCAGGATTTCCTGGTCCACGACGGCAACAGAGCCGGTAAACACACTGCGCTCAATCTGGGAAATGGGTTTGCCGTCAAACAGGATTTCCCCGCTCCAGGGCTGGCAGATGCCGGAGACAAGTTTGGAAACGGTGGACTTTCCGCAACCGGAGGGGCCCACCAGGGCGCCCCGGCTGCCGGGTTTCACATGCATGGAGAAATCCCGGATAAGGGGCTCCTCCAGGCGGGAATACCCGAAGGTGACATTTTTCAGCTCCACCTCGCCGGAGAGCTTGGAGTAATCCTGTTCCTCCACGTATTTAGGTCCGGAAAATACGGGGTCATCCGGATATTTCATGACATCCTCGACCCGCTCCATGTCTGTGCGCATCTCCTGCAGGCGCTGCCCGGCCTGGAGGATCGTCTCCGCGGGTGTCATGAAGGATCTGAGCAGTCCCTGGAAAAACAGGATCATGCCGAGGGTAAATTTCCCCTGCATAGCAAGAAATACACCGAGGATCAGGACCACGGCGCCCGCCACGGAAGAGAGGGCGCCGGGGATCAGGCCCAGGTACCGGTTCAGCCGGGCGTATCGGACATCCTGACGGTTGACGGAGGCCTGGTAGCCGGCCCATTTCTGGAAGTAGCCGTTTTCCGCGCCGGAGGCCTTGATGCTCTCGATCATCCGGAAGCCGGAGAGGGAGGCCGCCGCCAGCTTTCCCGCGTCACGCATCCGGACACGGGTGATATTTACGCGCTTTGCGGAAATAATCTGGGTCACTAAGAGGTTCAGGACAATGGTCACGACGCCGACCAGCGTGAGGATCACGCTGTACCGGAGCATGACAATGAGGTAGACCCCCATCATCAGGACATTCAGCGCAAGGGGCGCCATGGTATTCACCAGGGTCGCGGAGATGGTGGCGTTCGTACCCTGTCTCTGCATGATGTCCCCGGACAGGCGCTGGGAGAAAAACTCCATGGGAAGGCGGAGAACCTTCCACATGTATTCGCTGTTTCCTACGGCCGACATCTTGCCGTCCAGTTTCAGGGCGTAGACTGTCTGTATCCAGAGCGCTGCCACCTGGGCCGTGCCCAAAAGGATCATCAGTCCCAGGAAGTGATACAGCAGGTTCCTGTTTTCGCCGGTGAGCAGCCGGTCCATAAAGAACCGTGAAAAAGCCGGGTTGATGATGGCAAAGAGATAACCGATCACCGAGGAGAGCAGGACAAAAGTGACAGCCGGACCGGTTCCCGAAAGCTTCTTTTTCGCAAATTCCAGGATGCTTTTCGGTTTCCCGGAGGGACAGAAACCTTCCCCGGGCGTGATCTGGAGACAGATTCCAGTAAAAGATGAATCCAGCTCCTCAACGGGGATCCTGAGATCTCCGCGGGCGGGATCATTTATCCAGGCATATTTGCCGCTGAGACCGGTGAGAACCACAAAGTGGTTGAAATTCCAGTGGATGATGCAGGGCAGGACAATGCTGTCGTACAGGGCGTCCGGCTCGCAGCGGAACCCCTGGGCTTCAAAGCCGTAACTCCTGGCAGCCCTGAGCATGTTTTTCGCGTTGGAGCCGTTGCGCGAGACGCCGCAGTCGAGGCGGACCTGCTCCAGCGGCACCCATTTTCCGTAATAGGCCATGACCATGGCAAGGGCGGCGGCGCCGCATTCCAGTGCCTCCATCTGCATGATGACAGGTACGCGGGTCCGCTTTTTCCCTGCCGCGGTCTTTCCTTTATTATCCGACATGGCTGTTTCCTCAGTTGAACAGCAGACGAATCACCTGCGTCTGCCGGAAATGAACTTCGACCGTGTAATTGCCGTCCGACAGGTCTGTCGGCGCCAGGGCGAAAAGATCGCCGTCATCATCGGTGCCGACGCTGGTGATCCTGCTCTCGGCTTTCCCGGCGGTGACGGTCATCCCGCTTTCCACATTGCGGGCAACCTGATCATCGTCAAAGCGGATATACATCGTTCCGTTTTTTACGCTGCCCCGGCCCGCTGCAAAGCTGTCAATGCTCACGGCGGTGCTCCAGGCGAGTATCCCGGCCAGCAGGATGACAACGGCCGCAAGGACAAGCCATACGGCGGGGCCGGTGACCCGGAGATAATCATTCATGGCCTCCGGGGATGAGATTCGTTCCAGACTTTTCTTCCTGAAGATAAAATTATCCATAACAGTTCCTCTGCAGACAGAATTACACCGTACCGAATCTATTATAGCACATACAAAACCCCGAAGTGTGCGTGAATTGTTGATTTTCTGCTTTCCTGATGGTAATCTGATAGAAGAGCGCAGGAGGTATCTTATGTTAAAAATAAAGGACCCGACTAAAAGAACACTGACTGTACGGCTTTGCATAATCCTTGCCATCGGCGCAGCCCTGCTTCTTATGCTGATCCTGCCCCTGAGGGGCATAATGAATGCAGTCAGCCGCTTTGATTTTATTGCCCAGCGTCTGGATGATTACCCCCGGATGTATGCCAATTACATCCAGGAAACGGAGGACTGGTGGAACTGGTGGATGACCGAGGATTACGGGAAGCGGGCAGAGCAGGCGCTGTTTATCTATAATTCGGATGAAACCCACTCCTCCGATGCGCAGAAACTGGCTCATATTGCCGAGATTCTCGGCGCGGACGAGGCCAGGGTGGTTACAACGGATAAATACGATTCCTTCCTGGAGGAGAATACTGCCAAAGGCTGGAGCACATGCTTTGCGCAGATTGACCCCGGACGCAGGCTCGTCCTCTCCTTTCACAGCAACAAGCGGGAAAACCGCATGGCTTTTGTGGAGGATGAGGATTATTTCCTGAGCCAGCTGCAGGCCGGCCTTCCCGGATATGTCGTGGTCCTGCACGAAGGAGAATACTCTATCTATCCCCGGGATAACAACAAGGATGCCATCCTGCAGATGATCCGGGGCATGCTGGACAGCGGGAAGATGAATCCGGAGGCGCTCCGTCAGGTAGCGCAGAGCACAGGGACAAAAACCGCCCTGAAGACGACGCTGTCCTCCAGGACAGAACTGCTCCCAGGGGCGGAATATTTTCTTTACAGCGCAGCCTATGCGGATACCAGCGACCTTGTGGTCAGCGTGTCCAGGGTTGACACACTGGTCCGTTTCGGGCGGAAGAGAAGCTGGAGCCTCTGGTTTCTCTGCTGCGCTGTCATGGTCCTGCTTGTCAAATGCCTCTGGAACACGAAGCTGTACCAGCCGGGCACGGATCCCGCGGAAGAGAGAGTAAATGCTGTAAAGAACAGTATTTCCGCCATGTTCCTGACGGGTCTCCTGGTGCTTGTAAGCGTCATCGTCATCCAGATGCTGAGCGGCGTCAACCTGAGCCAGCAGGGAGCCACGGACCAGACCGTTTTCCTGAAGCAGGTTCTCGGGCAGGAGTCCGAGCGGGCCGCTACTATCATCAAGGAATTTGATACCATGTATTCCACAAGGGCTGCGACCGCCGCGTCCGTCCTTTCGGAAAACCCGAATCTCATTGAGGTGGATTCCCTGAACAGCCTGGACAGGGCACTGGACGGAATGGGCCTCAGGGTGTTTGACACCGACGGGAATCTTCTCGCCTCTGATGAAGTGATGCATCAGGCAGTGGATGAGAGTATGGCGGGACTGGGGACCAGGTCGGTTATCATCCCCGGTAACGGAACCGAGGAAGAACTCCCGACCCGGTATTACCGCGCCGCCCTGCAGAATGAAGACGGAAAGACATCCGGATGGGTCGAACTCTGCGTGGAGCAGGCGGCACTGGATGAACTGCTGAAGGATACCATTCTCCGGGAAGTGGTGAGAGACCTGCACACCCTCGATACCCTCCATATCGTGGTTGTCAAGGGGAATGAAGACGGCCGGATCGTTGCCGGAACCTGGGACAACTGGGTGGGAGACAGCGCGGCGGAGCACGGTATCAGGTCAGAACTTCTCTATGACGGCTATGAAGGCATCGTCAATTTTGAAGGCAATAAATGCTATTCCACGGTCTTCAGCTATGACGGCAACTATGTGATTGTCGGCAGTGAAGATGTATCGCTGCTGGTATTTGCCGGCGGGGTCATGATTCTCTTTGTCCTCCTGTTCCTGGCCCTGTTCCTGCTTGTCTACCGGCCTGCGGTACGACTGTTCTGCGCATACCAGAAAAAGGAATTATCCGCAGATGCCGGGACAGGAGCATACACTGCCAGAAGTGAATACCCGCCGCTGGGAGAGTTCCTGAGGGATTTCATGGTCGCGGTATTTCTCCTGTCGGCTGCGCTGTACTTTATCACGAAGGGGGACCCGGCCGGACTGACCTACAACATCGTCCGCGGCACCTGGATACGGGGAGTCAACGCGGCAACCATTACCACCTGCATCATGCTGGTCAGCGTGGTATTCGCCATACAGCGCCTGATGGACATGTTCCTTCTGAAACTCGGGAAGTACCTGAGCCCGAAGGGGATGACCATCTGCCGGCTGGTGGACAGCCTGCTGACCTATGGGGGCGCTATCGTGATGATTATCTACGCCCTGTCCATGTTCGGCGTCAATACTGCAACCCTTATCGGCGGTGTCGGCCTGACAGCCCTCCTGTTTACCTTCGGGGCCAACAGTCTCCTTGCGGACGTCGTGTCAGGCGTGTTCATCATATTTGAGGGAGACTTCACGGTGGGAGATGTGGTTGTGATAGATGATTTCCGCGGAATCGTGACGGATATCGGCATACGCACCACAAAGCTCATGGATGACAATACGCGCGACATCAAGATTGTCAACAACAACTCTATTTCGAATCTTGTCAACCAGAGCCGTGAGAAATCGGCCGTGATCATTGATATCCCCATCAGCCGTTCCATCGGGCTGGAGCGGGGAGAGCAGATTCTTACGGAG
>ONXW01000159.1 GCA_900321915.1 uncultured Eubacteriales bacterium | reverse complement strand
GGCCTGATGGGCGTCGAGTACTACACTGTGCCGATGTATGACCCCGACCTCCAGAACAAGCTGGACAAATACGGCGTGGAGACCTATGAGCAGGCGTCCGCGGACCCCACCATGAGCATCATTGCCATCCTGGTGGAGTGGGTCCTGCCCATCGTGGTGATGCTGTTTATCTTCAATTTCATGATGAAGCGCATGGGCGGCGGAGGCGGCCTGATGAACGTGGGCAAGAACAATGCCCGCGTCTATGTGCAGAAATCGACGGGCGTCACCTTCGCCGATGTGGCCGGAGAGGACGAGGCGAAGGAATCCCTCACGGAGATTGTGGACTTCCTGCACAACCCCGGCAAATATACCACCATAGGCGCGAAGCTCCCCAAGGGAGCGCTCCTGGTGGGCCCGCCCGGAACCGGAAAGACACTGCTGGCGAGGGCGGTGGCCGGCGAGGCCAAGGTGCCGTTTTTCAGCATTTCCGGTTCGGAATTCGTGGAAATGTTCGTCGGCGTGGGCGCATCCCGCGTGCGCGACCTGTTCAAGCAGGCCCAGCAGCAGGCGCCGTGTATCATTTTTATCGATGAGATAGACGCCATCGGCCGCAGCCGCGACAGCCGCATGGGCGGCAACGACGAGCGGGAGCAGACCCTGAACCAGCTGCTCTCCGAGATGGACGGGTTTGACGCGTCCAAGGGACTCCTGGTCATGGCGGCGACCAACCGCCCGGAGATCCTGGACCCGGCGCTTCTGCGGCCCGGCCGTTTCGACCGCCGCGTCATCGTGGACAAGCCGGACCTGAAGGGCCGCGTGGAGATCCTCCGGGTGCACTCCAAGGACGTCAAGCTGGATGAGACCGTCGATTTCGACGAGATCGCCCTGGCGACCTCCGGCGCCGTCGGAGCGGACCTCGCGAATATGATGAATGAGGCGGCCATCACAGCCGTGAAAAAGGGACGGAAAGCCGTATCCCAGAAGGATCTCTTCGAGGCGGTGGAGCTGGTCCTGGTAGGAAAGGAAAAGAAAGACCGCATCCTCAGCAAGGAGGAGCGCCGCATCGTGTCCTACCACGAGGTGGGCCACGCGCTGGTCAGCGCCCTGCAGAAGGACGCGGAGCCGGTGCAGAAGATCACCATTATTCCCCGCACCATGGGAGCCCTGGGCTATGTCATGCAGGTGCCGGAGGAGGAGAAGTACCTCAATACGGAGAAAGAGCTCCACGCCATGCTGGTAGGGTTCCTTGCCGGACGCGCGGCGGAGGAGATAGTGTTTGACACCGTGACCACCGGTGCCGCCAACGATATCGAGAAAGCGACCAACATCGCCCGCCAGATGGTGACCAGGTTCGGCATGTCGAAGAGGTTCGGCCTGATGGGCCTCGAGACCGTAGAAAACCAGTACCTGACCGCCCAGCGCGTCATGAACTGCAGCGACGTCACCGCCGCCGGCATTGACGAGGAAGTGCGGGATATGCTGGAAGAAGCCCACGCGGAGGCGAAAAAGCTCCTTTCGGAGAACAGGGACGCTCTGGACAGGATCGCCGAATTCCTCATCGAGAAGGAAACCATCACCGGCAAAGAGTTCATGAAGATCTTCCGCGAAGTCAAGGGACTCCCGGATCCCGACGCCCCGGCGGCGCCGGCCGAAACACCTGCGGAGGTATCCGCGGCGCCTGCGGAACCGGAAACACCGGCAGAGACGGCAGCGCCGGCCCCGGAAATGCCCGGGGAACCGAATGAGCCGGCAGAACCGGGAAACAGGATTTGAATATAAACCAATATGTTTGTTATCGAGGATGAACTGAAAAAACTTCCGCCGCAGCCGGGCGTCTACATCATGCGCTCGGCCCGCGACGAGATTCTCTATGTGGGCAAGGCGGTCAATCTGCATAACCGCGTCAGGTCCTATTTCCGCAAGATTGTGGGACGGGGGCCGCAGATCGCGAAGATGGTGGAGCAGATTGACCACTTTGAGTATATTGTCACGGACTCGGAGCTGGAGGCCCTGGTGCTGGAGAATAACCTCATCAAGGAGCACCGGCCCCGGTACAACACGCTGCTGAAGGATGACAAGACCTATCCCTACGTGAAGGTGACGGTGGAGGAGGCATTTCCCAGGGTACTCTTCTCGCGGAGGATGGCCAGGGACAAAAACCGCTATTACGGGCCGTTTTCCAGCGCGGGGGCAGTCAAGGACACCATCGACCTGATGCACCGCATTTACCATATCCGGAACTGCAGCAGGAAGCTGCCGGAGGATATCGGGAAGGAGCGCCCCTGCCTCTACTATCATATCCGCCAGTGCGACGCGCCCTGCATGGGGCTCATCTCGGAGGAGGATTACCGGAAGCAGGTGGACAGGGTCCTGCACTTTTTGGACGGCCATTACGGGGAAGTGACGAAAGAGCTGGAGAGTCGGATGCAGGCGGCCAGCGAGGCGCTGGAATTTGAGAAGGCCATCGAGTACCGGGAGCTTCTGCACAGCGTGAAGCAGGTGGAGGAGCGCCAGAAGATCACCAGCCAGAGCATGGACGACAGGGATATCATCGCGGTTTCCCACGACCAGGGGGACGCGGTGGCCCAGATTTTCTTCGTGCGGGACGGGAAGATGATCGGCCGGGAACATTTCCATATGAGTGTGGCCTGGGACCAGGAGGATTCCGAGATCCTGGACATGTTTGTGCGCCAGTATTATTCCGGGACCCCCTTTGTGCCCCATGAAATCTGGCTCCAGGAGGAGATCGAGGACAGGGAGGTGCTGGAGAAGTACCTCACGGGCCGCCGGGGGCAGAAGGTCCGCATCATTGTGCCGAAGAAGGGCCAGAAGGAAAAGCTGGTGGAGCTGGCCAAGAAGAACGCGGATATGGTGCTGTCCCAGGACCGGGACAAAATAAAGAGGGAAGAGCTCCGCACCATCGGGGCCATGAACCAGGTGGCGTCCTGGATAGGCCTTTCCGGGATCCGCCGCGTGGAGGCCTACGATATCTCCAATATCAGCGGCTTTGAGTCGGTGGGATCCATGGTGGTTTTTGAGAACGGGAAACCCCGGAGGAACGATTACAGGAAGTTCCGGATCCGCACCGTGCAGGGCCCGAATGATTACGCGTCCATGCGGGAGGTGCTGATGCGCCGCTTTTCCCACGGGATCGACGAGGCGGACCGGCTGAGAAAGGCCGGGCAGGATGTGTCTGCCGGCAGCTTTACCAGGTTCCCGGATCTCCTGATGATGGACGGCGGCCGCGGCCAGGTCAATATCGCGCAGGAGGTCCTGTCGGAGCTGGGGCTCGCGATTCCGGTCTGCGGCATGGTGAAGGACGACCATCACCGCACCAGGGGGCTTTATTTCAACAACGTGGAAATCCCCATCGATACGCATTCGGAGGGGTTTAAGCTGATCACGAGAGTACAGGACGAGGCGCACCGGTTTGCCATCGAGTATCACCGGAGCCTCCGCAGCAAGGAACAGGTTCACTCGGTGCTGGACGATATTCCCGGCATCGGACCGAAGAGGCGTCTGGCGCTCATGCGGGCTTTCCGCAGTTTTGAGGCGATACGGGACGCGACCGTGGAGGAACTGCTCAGCGTTCCCTCCATGAACCAGGCAGCAGCAGAGAAGGTATACAGTTATTTTCACAGCAGAGAGGAAGGTACCAATGGCTGATGTTACTATTAAGGAGCTGATTGAAAAACACGGACTCCGAAACCTGACCCCCGAGATTGATACGGATAACATCGTGCTGAAGAGCCAGGAGGTTAACCGCCCGGCGCTCCAGCTGGCCGGCTTTTTCAAGCATTTTGACAAGGATCGCGTACAGATTATCGGAAATGTCGAGTCTTCCTATGTGGCGGCGCTGGACGAAAAGCGGCGGCACGACGTGTTCGAGAAGCTGATTTCTTCCGGTATCCCGTGCCTGGTGTACAGCCGCGGCATTGACCCGGGGGAGGACGTGCAGAATCTCTGCGTTCAGTATGAAGTGCCCTGCCTCCAGTCGGATAAGATGACGTCGGACCTGATGGCGGAAGTTATCGTCTGGCTGAACCAGCTGCTTGCGCCGATGATCAGCATTCACGGCGTCCTGGTGGATGTAGCCGGCGTCGGCGTCCTGATTATGGGCGAGAGCGGCATCGGCAAGAGCGAGGCGGCGCTGGAGCTCATCAAGCGCGGACACCGCCTGGTCAGCGATGACGTGGTGGAGATCCGCCGCTACAGCGATTCCCGCCTGATGGGCACATCCCCGGATATCACCCGGTATTTTATCGAGCTGCGGGGCATCGGCATCATCGACGTGAAGACCCTGTTCGGCGTGCAGTCCGTGAAGGACGAGCAGTCGGTCGACATGGTCATCAAGCTGGAAGAGTGGGACAGAGACCGGGATTACGACCGCCTGGGCCTGGAAGACCACTATATGGAATTCCTGGGCAATAAGATCGTGTGCCATTCCATCCCGATCCGGCCGGGCCGCAACCTGGCGGTTATCGTGGAATCCGCGGCGGTGAATTTCCGCCAGAAGGAGATGGGATACAATACGGCGCAGGAACTGTACCGCAGGGTGCAGGCCGCGATGGCAGGGGGAGACTGATGGTAAATACAGACAGGCTGCAGCTTGCGGCCGGGGAAAGCCGCATACTCGTGAACGAGCCCATGAGCGGGCATATTTCCTTTCATGTGGGAGGACCGGCGGACTGCCTGGTCCTGGCGAAGGATGAAAATGCCGTCGCGGGCGTCCTCAGGTTCTGCCGGGAGGAGAATATTCCCTGTTATGTCATGGGGAACGGAACCAACCTCCTGGTAAAGGATGAGGGATATCGCGGCGTGATCCTGAAGATAGGGCAGGAGATGTCGGATATTTCAGTGGAAAAGAAAGACGGGACCGGAATCATCCGGGCCGGCGCCGGCGCGCTTCTCTCCGTTATTGCCAAAAGGGCGCTGGAGGAAGGCCTCCGCGGCATGGAATTCGCGGCGGGAATTCCCGGGTCCCTCGGGGGCGCGGCCGTGATGAACGCCGGGGCCTACGGCGGGGAGATGAAGGATATCCTGCGGTCGGTCCGCCTGCTGACAAAGAACCTGGAGATTGTGTCAATGACTCCGCGCGAGCTCCGGATGGGATACCGCACCAGCATCATTCCCCGGGAGGGGTATACGGTCCTGGGGGCGGAGATTGCCCTGGAGGAGGGAGACCGGGAGGAGATCGCCGCGAAGATGGAGGATCTGGCAAAGCAGCGCAGGGACAAGCAGCCCCTGGAATATCCCAGCGCCGGCAGCACCTTTAAGCGCCCGGCGGGCCATTTTGCCGGAAAACTCATCCAGGACGCGGGACTCCGCGGCTACACCGTCGGCGGCGCCCAGGTTTCGGAAAAACACTGCGGCTTCGTGGTGAACCGCGGCGGGGCCACCGCTTCGGATATCCTGAAGCTGATGGAAGACGTACAGCGCATCGTGGAGAAGACATCCGGGGTTCTGCTGGAACCGGAAGTGAGAATACTATGAGACTTGTGATTGTGACCGGCATGTCCGGCGCCGGGCGGAATACGGCGCTGAAGATGCTGGAAGATATGGGCTTTTACTGCGCCGACAACCTCCCCATCGAGCTGCTCGACAAGTTCGCGGACCTGATGTTTTCCAGCGGCCGGGATTTCGGGGACGCTGCCATCGGCGTGGACATCCGCAGCGGGGAACAGCTCCCCCTGCTCTCCGAGACGCTGGATAAATGGCAGGCGGCGAAGATCCCCTTCACCGTGCTGTTTATGGAGTGCTCCGACGAGACGCTGACAAGGCGGTACAAGGAATCCCGCAGGGCACACCCGCTGGCCGCGGCCGACCGGGTGGGAGAAGGCATCCGCCTGGAGCGGGAGCGGCTGAAATTCATCAAAAAGCGGGCCAACTATATCCTGGACACCTCCAACCTGCTGACGAGGGATCTCCGGTCGGAGCTTGCCCGCATTTTTGTGGCAAATGAAGAATTCTCCAATCTTTTCGTGACGGTGCTGAGCTTCGGCTTCAAATACGGCATCCCTGTGGACGCGGACCTGGTGTTTGACGTGCGCTTCCTGCCCAATCCCTACTATGTGGAGGATCTGCGGCGGAAAACGGGAGACGACCCGGAGGTCCAGGAATATGTGAAGCAGGGCGGCACGGCGGAGGAATTCCTCGACAAACTCTCGGACATGATCGATTTTCTCCTCCCCAATTACCGGAAGGAGGGGAAGAGCCAGCTGGTGATCGCCGTCGGGTGCACCGGCGGGCGCCACCGCTCCGTAACCATCACAAACCTTCTGTGTGACCGCCTTGAACGGCACGAAGACATCGGTCTCAAGAAGATTCACCGGGACATGGACCGGAAGTAGGGCTTTTTACGGCATATGCTGAAGGAGGCGGTGTGTTATGTCATTTTCCTCGAGAGTGAAGGAAGAGCTTTCCCGGAGAATGCCTTCGGCCAGGCACTGCAGGATCGCGGAGATCACGGCCCTTCTCGGGATGTGCGGCACGGTGGGCATCTATGAGGACAGCCTGCACATCCGGATTTCCACGGAAAATGTCACGGTAGCCAGGAAGTTTTTTCTCCTGCTGAAGGAAACCTTCGGGATCCGCGGGGAAATCCTGATCCGGCGCAGCCACGCGCCGGGGAAAAACCGGGCCTACGTGGTCCTCGTGCGGGACGCGGATTCAGCCCGCCGAATCCTGGAGGCGTGCAAGATGATTGACCGGGAAGGCGTGATCGGGGAAAACTACCGGACGGTGCGCAGCTATATTCTGCGGCAGGACTGCTGCCGGAGGGCTTTTGTCCGGGGGGCGTTCCTGGCTTCCGGATCCATCAGCGACCCGGAGCGTTTCTACCATCTGGAACTGGTCTGCCAGAATGCCGACAGGGCCGCGCAGCTCTGCGAGATTATCGGTACCTTCGGCCTGGAAGCAAAAACAGTTGTCAGAAAGAAGTATTATGTGGTATATATTAAAGAAGGCAATCAGATAGTGGATCTTCTCGGACTGATGGGGGCTGACAGCGCCCTGATGGACCTTGAGAATATCCGGATCGTGAAGGAGATGCGGAACACGGTAAACCGTAAGGTGAACTGTGAGACCGCGAACCTGAACAAAACAGTATCCGCGGCAATTCGTCAGGTGGCGGATATTGAGTACATACGCGAAACCAAAGGATTGGAATTCCTCCCGCCGCAGCTGGAGGAGATGGCGAGAGCCAGACTTCAGGCGCCGGAAGCTTCTCTTCTTGAGCTGGGAGCCATGCTGGAAACGCCGGTCGGAAAGTCGGGGGTCAACCACCGGCTCCGGAAAATCAGTGAGATCGCGGATGGTTTAAGAGGAGGCAGAAACTGATTATGGATACCAGAGAAATCCGGTTGGACCTTGGCAAGGGCGTGGAAGCCCGGCTTGCAGCGATGCTCGTACAGGTGGCGAGCCAGTACGAGAGCAGCGTTCACATCGAGGCGGACAATCATCACGTCAACGCTAAGAGCATCATGGGAGTCATGTCGCTGATGCTGAAATCCGGCGATACGATTACCGTTACCGCAGATGGTGCCGACGAGGGCAGTGCCCTGGACGGCATTGAGGAGTATCTGACCGGAAACAAGTAATCTGACATTCCGCACCGAATAGAGAGTTGGACAGGCCGCTGCATGGGTTTCGTGCGGCGGCCTGTCTGCTGTTCTGCCGATACTTTACAGACGAGAGAAAGGAGTCCGCGATGGCGTTCACGCACCTTCATGTACATACGGAATACAGCCTCCTGGACGCTTCGGGAAAGATCCCGGAGATGGTTCACCGCGCGAAGGAGCTGGGAATGGACAGCCTGGCAATTACCGACCACGGCGCCATGTACGGGGTGATAGATTTCTACCGCGCGGCGAAGGCCGAGGGGATAAAGCCCATCATCGGATGCGAGATATATGTCGCGCCGGGATCCCGGTTTGACCGGGAGGCAGGCGCGGGGGATGATAAATACTACCACCTGATACTTCTGGCGGAGAATAACCGCGGATATGAAAACCTGATGAAAATCGTATCCCGCGGTTTCACGGAGGGCTTCTATTACCGGCCCCGCGTGGACCTGGAGATCCTGGAGCAGTACCATGAGGGGCTGATCTGCTCCTCCGCCTGCCTGGCGGGCGAGGTAGCCAGGAACCTGGCGGCGGACCGCTATGAAGAGGCCTGCAGGGCGGCGCTGCGGTACCGGAAAATCTTCGGGGAGGATAATTTCTTCCTGGAGATCATGGATCACGGCATTCCCCTGCAGCGGAAGGTCAATGCCGGCATCCTGCGCATGCGGGATGACCTGGGGATCCCCGTCATCTGTACCAATGACTGCCACTACATCACAAAAGACGATGTGGAGCCCCACGATATCCTTCTGTGCATCCAGACGGGGAAAAAGGTTTCCGACACCGACCGCATGCGCTATGAGGGCGGCCAGTATTACCTGAAATCAGAGGAAGAGATGCGGCAGCTGTTCGCTTACGCGCCGGACGCGCTGGAGAACACGGCAAAGATCGCGGCCCGCTGCAATGTGGAGATAGAGTTCGGCGTCCGGAAACTGCCCAAATACGACGTGCCGGAGGGGGAGACATCCTGGGATTACCTGCAGGAGCTCTGCGAGGAAGGCTTCAGGAAACGCTATCCTGAGGATGACGGGGCGCTGCGGGAACGTCTCCGCTATGAGCTGGATACTATCCACTCCATGGGCTTCGTCGATTATTTCCTCATTGTCTGGGATTACATTCATTATGCCCGTTCCCAGGGCATCATGGTCGGGCCCGGAAGAGGGTCCGCCGCCGGAAGCATTGTCTCCTATTCCCTGGGTATTACGGATATCGACCCCATCCGCCTGCAGCTGATTTTTGAGCGATTCCTGAACCCGGAGCGCGTATCCATGCCCGATATTGACGTGGACTTTGAGTATGAGCGGCGGCAGGAGGTCATCGACTATGTCACGGAAAAGTACGGGCGGGACTGCGTCGCCCAGATTGTGACCTTCGGAACCCTGGCGGCCCGGGGCGT
>ONXW01000042.1 GCA_900321915.1 uncultured Eubacteriales bacterium | reverse complement strand
GCGGAGACGACGGCGGCTGAGACAACGGCGGCTGAGACAACGGCGGCTGAGACAGAACCGGAGACAGAGGCAAAGAAAGAATTTACCCCGGAGGGTGAGTACACACTGTTTGCCCTGCAGGAAGGCTCCGATATCGTTGCCAGCGAGGAGGCGGATATGAAATCTGTGCTCACGCTTGTAAAGGGCGGTACTGGGTCCATGTCCATGGACGAGGATACGATGGACATCAAGGCGTGGACCTGTGAGGACGGCGCATTCACGCTCACGATGGAGGACGACAGTTCCGCGTCCGGAAAACTGGAGAACGGCATTATAGAGCTGGATATTCTGGGAACCGGCGAGATGTTTATGCTGTTTGCCCAGGAGGGCGCCGATACATCCGGTTACGGGATTCTTTCCCTGGAAGAGCTTCTGGCGAAGAGAGCCGGAGCCGGCGGGGAAGTCGCAGATTCCAAAGTCGGCGCGCTTTACAGCTCACTGGATCCGGAAGCCGGGGCTCACATGAGTTATGAGGCGCACCTGGATTATATGGATGCCGACCAGGTATACGACGTGCACGCAAAGGACGGCATTTTCTACTCCGAATGCGTTACGAAGGTGTCCGGGATAGAAGATACAAAGATTACGTTCTTCCAGGACGGAAAGGCTTATAATCTCTATCCGGACAAGAAGACCGGAGTCCTTGCGACAGAGACGGATTCCTCGCTCATCTCGAACAATGTCCTGCTGATGGACGGGCTGTATATGACCATCTGGACGAACGCAAGGAGTTCAGAGTTCACAGAGGAGACCAGGGAAGTGGACGGCAAGAGCTACGACGCCGAGGTATTCCCGGAAACAACCACAGATCCCGAGACCGTTTTCTGTTTCAAAGAAGACGGAAGCCTTGCCTGCTGCATGGTAGGAGAGGACACGGTATACACCATTAAGGCGATTGACGACAAGGCGGATGATTCCCTGTTTGATATCTCCGGATATACGATTGAATAGCGGTGGAAGATGAAAACAGTCAGAGTCGCGGCTGCCCTCATCCGGTCAGCCGATGAGCAGGGCCGGGCCGTTCTGCTTGCCACACAGCGCGGTTACGGGGATTACAAGGACTGGTGGGAGTTCCCCGGCGGGAAAATCGAAGCCGGGGAGACACCGGAGGAAGCCCTGGTGCGGGAGATCCGGGAAGAACTTGCGGCAAACGTCACAGTTGACGGATATCTCACAACGGTGGAGTATGATTATCCCGGATTCCACCTGTCTATGGACTGTTTCTGGTGCAGCCTCCGGGAAGGGCACCTGACGCTTCTGGAGCATGAGGCCGCCCGCTGGCTGCCCATAAGGTACCTGCGGCAGGTAAAGTGGCTCCCGGCGGACATTCTCGTCGTGGACGCCATTGAGGATACCCCGGGAGGGAAGGCGGAATGAGCGAACCATTTGTGAAAATTGACCTGCACGGAATGCGGCAGGAAGAGGCGATAGGCGTGATCGATAAGGCCATCGCCTCCGCAGGCCCTTCTACCTACCAGCTGCACCTCATCCACGGGTATCACCGCGGCACGAATCTCCGCTCCGCGATACAGGACTGGTACCGCTTTGACCCGAAGGTAAAGCGGATCATGCCGGGGGATAATCCGGGGATTACCGTGCTGGTGCTGAAAGAATTATACAGATGACAGAGTACAGGGAGGTATCGTATGCAGTTTCTGGTCAGGGCTTATGACGGGGAAGGGATGCTGGAAAAGAGGATGGAGATCCGCCCCCGGCACCTGGAAGGGATGGCGAAGCTCGGAAAACACATTGTCTGTGCCGGCGGACTCCTGGATGATGAGGGAAAGATCAAAGGATCCGCGCTTGTCATGGAGTTTGAGGACCGAGAGGGCCTTCAGGCCTACCTGGATACGGAGCCGTATATCGCGGAACACATCTGGGAAAAGGTGGAGGTTGATACCATGAACGTCGTCATCCTGGACGGCGCAAAGGTCGGAAAGTAACAGCAGCTTTAAACTCAGAATACGCATTTGCGGAGGCCGCCTGCATCCGGTATTGCCGGATACGGGCGGCTTTTCTTTTCCGGCGGTCTCCTGCGGCGGGGAAGAATCCACGGTTTTCGGTGAAGAATGCAAATCTTCCGGCATAATTCGCAAAATGGCAGAGAACAAATTTGCGATTACTGTGATATTCTGAAAAAGAACAGGGTTTGGCGGATGATGAAATGCACACCCTGGCAGGAATCAGAACACTGTCACA
This sequence comes from uncultured Eubacteriales bacterium, assembly GCA_900321915.1. Taxonomy (GTDB): domain Bacteria; phylum Bacillota; class Clostridia; order Lachnospirales; family Lachnospiraceae; genus Clostridium_R. The sequence continues at coordinate 3,744 of ONXW01000042.1, read as the reverse complement.
GAAGGAGGGATTACATTATGCGAGCTGCTACGGATATCGGCGGAACATTTACGGACCTTGTGGCTATCGACGATCAGGGAAACCTGGTGCTGGAGAAGGCCCACACGACTCCGCCGGACTTTGAGCGGGGCGTCCTGGATGTTATGGAGAAGAGCGGCATCGACTACAGGTCGATCACAGAGTTCTTCCACGGCACGACAACCATCATCAACGCGCTCACGGAGCGGAAGGGCGCGAAAACAGGCCTGATCACGACAAAGGGATTCCGGGACATCCTGGAACTGGCCCGGGGCAACCGGCCCGACCTGTTCAACCTGGTTTTTGAGAAACCGAAGCCCTTTATTCCGCGCTATCTGAGGAGAGAGGTGGAAGAGCGCGTCGCGTACAACGGAGAGGTGATTACTCCCCTGAACCGGGATGACATCAGAACGGCTGTGGATTACCTGAAAAAAGAAGGCGTAGAGGCGATCGCCGTCTGCTTTATCAACTCTTATGCCAACGAGGCGCACGAGCGGGAAACGGCTGCTTTTGTGAAAGAACTCTGGCCGGAAGTCTATGTAAGTCCCTCCGTGGATATCACCCGCGAGTGGCGCGAGTATGAGCGCACTTCCACGGCGGCCCTGAATGCATACGTCATGCCGGCCGCTTCCTCTTATATTGACCGTCTGGATGAGAAACTCTCCGGGGCGGGAGTCGGGGAGAAGCGCTACATCATGCAGAGCAACGGCGGAACCACGACCTTCGCGCAGTCAAGGATCACCCCCATCAACGTAGTGGAATCCGGACCCGTTGCAGGTGTCTACGGCGCGTCCATCCTTGGGAAAATGATCGGGGAGAAGAACATCATTGCCCTGGATGTCGGCGGAACCACCGCGAAGTGTTCCCTGATCGATGACGGGGAGGTCAAGGTAACCACTTCTTATTATATAGAAAAGGATGACAGGAATGCGGGATATCCCATCATGATCCCCGTGGTGGATATCGTTGAGATCGGCAACGGCGGCGGTTCCATCGCCTGGATCAATGAGGCGGGATCCCTCAGGGTAGGACCGAAGAGCGCCGGCGCCCTTCCCGGGCCGGTGGCGTACGGAAAGGGCGGGACTGAGCCCACCACCACCGACGCCAACCTGATTGCGGGGCGGCTTTCCGCAAAGAACTTTGACATGGAGGTTGACCTGGATTCCGTCCGCGAGGCTGTCGGGAACACGGTGGGAACGGTCTTCGGACAGTCCGTGGAGGAGGCCGCGGAGAGTATTCTCCGGGTGGCGGATTCCAACATGCTGAACGCCCTGAAGCTGATATCCGTGCGCCGCGGATATGACCCGCGCGATTTCGCACTGGTCGCATTCGGCGGAGGCGGCCCGATTCACGGCCCCAGCCTTGCCAGGGAGATGAACATCGGCAAGGTGATTGTGCCTGTCGCGGCGTCGGTATTCTCCGCCTGGGGAATGCTTATGACCGATATCCGTCATGACTTTATCCGCACCAGGATCATGGCGCTGAACAGCGCGCCTGTGGAGGAGCTGAACGGGCTCTGGGCTTCCATGGAGAAAGAAGCGAAGGAGCTCTTCGACGCAGAAGGCGTATCCGAGGAGCAGGCGGCATTTTCCTATATCGTGGACATGAGGTACGTGGGACAGGAGCACACCGTGCAGGTGTACGCGCCGGCGGCTCCCTGGAAGGAAGAGGACAAGAAGACGCTGGTGGAGCGCTTCCACGCGGCTCATGAGCATCGCTATACGTTCCGGCTGGACGACACGCCCACCGAGATCGTGAACCTCCACCTGATTGCCTGCGGAAGGCTCCACAAACCGTTCCTCAGGGAGATTCCTTCCCACGAAGGCGGGACGGAGAAAGGGCTTAAAGAGTACCGGAAGGTATTCTTTGAGCAGGACGGCTGGGTTGAGACCCCGATCTACGACAGGGAGAAGCTCGGCGCCGGCTTCAGCGGACAGGGCCCGATGATTGTGGAAGAACCCACCACGGCTACGGTGGTCTGCCCGGGACAGTCCCTGTGTGTGGACAAATACGGCAACCTTATTATTGAAACGATGGAAAAGGAGGCGGAGCAGTAATGGAGAATAAGAAATTCAATCCGGTAACTCTTGATATTGTGAAGGATTCCCTGATCGCCATCAGCAACGAGATCTTCTACGCTTTTGCCCAGACCTCCATGAGCCCGATCATCTACGAGACGCTGGACTACGCCAGCGGCATCGCCGACGCCGACGGACTCCTGCTCACCCAGGGAAACGGCGCCTCCGGCTTCATCGGCATGATCGCCCCGATGATCGACGCGATTATTGAAAAGTACGGCAAGGAGAATCTCCACCCCGGGGATGTATATATCATCAATGACCCGTTCATGGGCGGCGGAACTCACAAAAATGATATCGGAATGGTCCTCCCGGTTTTCTGCGACGGTGAAATTATTGCGTTTATCGGAAACAAGGCGCACTGGAGCGACGTCGGCGGCATGGCGCCGGGGTCATTTTCCACAGACGCCACCAACACCTTCCAGGAAGGCCTGACCTTCTCGGGCGTGAAGCTGGTGGACCGCGGCGAGCTGGTGGAACCGGTCTGGGATCTGATGAAGAGCAACGTCCGCTACCCGATGATCTCCCAGGGCGACATGTGGGGTCAGATTTCGTCCCTCAGGACCGGCGAGCGCCGCGTCCTCGAGCTCTGCAAAAAGTACGGCGTCGACGTGGTAAAGGAGTCCATGGCGCGCCTGATTGAGCAGGGGGAAATGGTGGCGCGGAAGCGCCTTGCGGAGTTCCCGAAGGGTTCCTGGGAAATGGATGAGTACATGGATGACGACGGCCACGGCAAGCCGCTGCACCTGCAGGTGAAGGTTACCATCACCGATGACGAGTTCCTCGTGGACTTCTCCGGAAGCGATCCCCAGGTTATGGGTTCCGTGAATTCGGGATCCTCCGCGGTCCTGGCCGGCGTAAAGATCGGCTTTATGTCCATCATCGGACCGGAGCTGGCTGTGAACGACGGCGTATTTGCCCCGCTTCGCTGCATTACGGAGCAGGGAAGCGTCCTGCAGGCCGACCCGGGCCTTGCGACATCCACCTACTATGAGAGCATGCTCTATGCCCTGGATCTGGTATGGCGCGCGCTGGCGCCGGTGTTCCCGGAATCCCTGGGCGCCGGGCACCTGCTTTCCGTGTGCACCGTGCTCATGGCCGGAAAACACCAGGATTTCGGAAACGATTACCTGATCATCGAACCCACCGTCGGCGGCTGGGGCGCCTGCATGGGCCACGACGGCCAGGTGGGACAGTTCTGCGTGGGCGACGGCGAGACCTACAACGTGCCGGTGGAGATGGCGGAGATCCGCTACGGGATCCGCATCCCCGAGCACAGCCTGCACTGTGACGGCGCCGGGGCGGGAGAGTTCCGCGGCGGCGCGGGCGCTGTGAGAACCTACCTCTCCATGAATGACAACCAGTCCTTCACCGCATCCTTCGGACGCAATAAATGGCCGGCCTGGGGCGCTGCCGGCGGAAAAGACGGCTCCTACAACTATTTTGTATTCCATGATAAAGACGGCACGGTTTCGGAGCCCCAGGGCATTGTGGCCAGACGTCCCATGAACTGCGGCGACATGGTCCGCATGTATACCGCCACCGGCGGCGGCTACGGGAATCCCCTGAAGCGGCCGGCTGAGAAGGTGGCGATGGATGTCAAGAACGAGTACATCACCGCGGAGCAGGCGAAGGAGGACTACGGCGT
>ONXW01000143.1 GCA_900321915.1 uncultured Eubacteriales bacterium | reverse complement strand
TCCGTGCCCATGCAGACCGCCATCCTGGGGCACCTGAGCTCTGACGCCATCGCGGCAAACTCGGTCGCGACCACATTTTACCAGTATATGAAGGTTATCGTGCTGGCCATGTCTTCCACATCCGCGGTGATGATGGGGAAGACGGTGGGAAAGGGAAACCTGGCGGAGGTCAGGGCGGCGGGCCGCACCCTTTCCGTGCTGGATATCTGCATCGGCCTGGTGCTGGGGAGTATCCTGTACCTCACGAAAGGATTCCTGCTGTCCCATTACGCGCTGAATGAGACGGCGGCTCACCTGGCGGACCAGCTTATCACCATCATGGCATTCGTGATGGTGGGCATGGCTTACCAGATGCCGGTGGGATCCGGCATCATCCGCGGCAGCGGCGACACGAAATTCTCCCTGTATCTCAATATGATCAGTACCTGGGGCATTGTCATGCCCCTGTCCTTCGCGGCAGCATTCTGGTGGAAATGGTCCATCCCGGCGGTGGTCATCTGCATCCAGTCAGACCAGATTTTCAAAGGACTGCCCATTTTCCTGCGTTTCAGGAGCTATAAGTGGATTCACAGATTGACAAGGTAACAACGGAACAAAGGAGGTTTCCATGAATTACATCTTCATTTCCCCGGCCTACCCTGTAACCTGCACACATTTCTGCGAGCGCCTGCACGGACTTGGGGTAAATGTCCTCGGCATCGGCGACGTGCCTTACGATGAGCTGAACGGGCAGCTGAAGGATGTCCTGACGGAATACTATTATGTGGATACCCTGGAGGATTACGACCTGGTATACCGCGCCGTGGGCTTTTTCATCCACAAGTACGGCAGGATTGACTGGCTGGAATCCATGAATGAGTACTGGCTTCCCTCGGACGCGAGACTGCGGACGGACTTTAATATCTCCACGGGAACCGGGGAGGACGGGGTCTGGAAGCTGGTAAGGAAATCGGCCATGAAGCAGGTGTTCCTGGAGGCCGGCATCCCCACCGCCCCGCAGCATATGGTGTCGGACTTCGAGGCGGGAAAGGCCTTTGCGGACAAAGTGGGGTATCCCGTCATTGTCAAGCCGGATATCGGGGTCGGGGCGAACGGCGCAATGAAGATTGAGACGGAGGAGGAGCTGGAAGAGTTCTACCGGGAGCTTCCGGATGTCCCGTATGTGATGGAACAGTTCCTCAGCGGGGAGATCTGCACCTATGACGCCGTCATCGGCCCGGACTGTGAGCCGCTCTTTGAATCCATGTGCACCTACCCGTCGGTGATCGATTCCGTGCAGTATGACGAGAACATCCATTATTATACGACGGCGGATGTCCCGGAGAAGCTGCGCGTCCTGGGGCGGAAGACGGTAAAGGCCTTCGGGGCGGACCGGAGATTTGTCCATTTTGAGTTTATCCACCTGGCAAAGGCTTACAGGGGCATCGGAAAGGCCGGGGACTATGCCGTGATGGAAGTGAACATGCGTCCCGCGGGAGGCCATGACCCGGATATGATGAACTATGCCCGGTCCGCGGATGTGTTCCGGATCTACGCGGAGATGGTCACTTCCGGGAAAAGGATTTCACCGGAATCCGGGGAACACTTCCTCTGCGCCTATGCGGCCCGGAAGGACGGCCATGCCTTTACCCATACCGACGAGGAGATAATGGAGCGCTACGGCGGCGATATCGTCATGCACGAGGAGATGCCGCCCATCGACTGGCCCTCCATGGGAAGGTATGTCTATATGGCGAGATTTAAGGAGAAGGAAGAGATGAACCGGTACTTTGCGTTTGTCCTCGGGTAATGGATTTCACAAAATGTTCACAAATTTGTTAGCACTCACCTCTTGACGCTGCTAATAATCGTGCTATAATACGGATTGTAAGGAAAAGAAAAAAGAACTCCGAAGCAATCCGGCGACAGAAGCGGCGGGGTTCCGAAGATAGAATACAGGAGGTAGCTGTTATGATGTACATGCCGAGTCTTTTCAGAGAGAATTTAGTAGATGATTTCTTCAACGATTTTGATC
>ONXW01000271.1 GCA_900321915.1 uncultured Eubacteriales bacterium | reverse complement strand
CTTTGGTTTCTTTGGCTGTATAACGTCTATACTAATCAGATCAGGCATATTTTTCAAGTCAAATTTCTCTGCGGCGCCCTCTTTTCCTTCATCAGGTCAGCACAACCATCAGCACGGGAATCGTCAGGAAAATGCCGAGTGTGGTGAGGATCGATCCCGCGGCCGCATACTCCTCATCCGCCCCGTATGCCCCCGCCATAACGGTTATCTGGGACACGGACGGAAGCGCCGCTTCCACGATAAACACACTGCGGCACAGGCCCTCCACGCCGAGCAGCATGCAGACAGCCGCGCAGATGGCAGGCGCTGCCAGCAGGCGGATCACCAGGATCGCCGGCATGCCTCTCTCCAGCCTGATGTTCCGTATGCCGATCTCATACACGATGAAACCGCAGTACATGAGCGCCAGCGGCGACACCGTATTGCTCATGTATTTCGCGAAGCTCATGAACATCTCCGGGGGCCGGACCTCCAGGAAAAGCATCGTCATGGAAGCGATGATGCCCAGGATAGGGGGTTTCGTCAGAAGGTCCTTCACAAACCCGGCCGGGGTATGCGCCACGTGCACATCCCTGCCGGAGCGCTCCACCAGGAGAACGGCCACGGTCTGGGTAAAGCACGTACTTCCCATGTAGTACAGCATCACAAAGGGAACCGATACTTCCCCGAACAGCTGTGTCGAGAGCGGAAGCCCGATAAACATGGTATTGGAGATAAATGCCAGGGCTACGAAAACACCGGCCCTCTCCCGCGGCAGCTTCAGGACCTTCGCCGCCGCCTCACTGATGATGAGGCAGGTGATGATTGTGATAAAGGGAACTGCCAGCATCCTCCCCATCCTGGACACATCTTCCCGGTTCAGGTTGTTGAGCACGCCCACGATGCAGTTCAGGGGAACAGCGATATTGACGACAAAACGGCTGAGGAATTTTTTCTCCGCCCCGGTCATCCAGCCCAGATGGCCCATCAGGTATCCCACCGCCATCAGGGAAAAAATCATAAAAACGGCGGATACGGCATGCAGAAACTCGCCCATAATATTCCCTTCTCACAGAATGGGGCACTCCGCTCGCGAAGTGCCCCTGTTTTTGTCAGAATACCAGTGTGTCCGTACGCGGGATCAGGGTTTCCAGGTACTTCCTGCAGTTTTCGATAACTGCCCTTCCCGGTTCCGTGTTCAGCCCGTTGCGCCGGATGGTCCGCCTCATAATGCGGGTATATCCGATGATCTGGGCTTTTTCTTCCACTTCCTTAAGCCTTGCCGGGTCCGTCGTCCCCAGATACAGGCCGAGCATCTTCTTCCAGAGCGTGACGGCTGTTTCATAGGTAATTCCCAGGAACTGGAGGCAGTTTTCGTGGTCTGTCTCGCTGAACCCGCAGTATGCGTTGTACATGCTGGCCAGTTCAAAGACAGGGTGCCCGTAGCAGAGGGTATCCATATCGATCAGCAGGGCCTCGCCGTTCTGCAGCATAACGTTCTTGATGTGATAATCCCCGTGGAGCATGTGATGTACTTCCGGGACATCCGCCACCAGGCTGTGCAGCTTCCGGTACAGATCCCCGTCCAGGTAATCCTTCAGGAAATCCGCCCAGTCCAGTGCAACCGCCTTCATGTCCGGCATGGAATCCGGCTTTACTTCCGTTCCGTGGATCAACTTCAGCAGGTCTATGCTCATCTGCGCTATCTCATCCACGGTTTTTTCCCCCTCAGCCAAGAGCTTGGCAAAGCTCTTCGCGTTCAGGAGCTCAAATACCGATCCGTAGCCGTTTCCCACCCGCACCACATCGTAGGGGATGGCGGTGGGAATGCCGAGAACGAAGGCTGTCCGGGCCAGTTCACGTTCCCGGTTGATCTCATTCAGGGAATCCGGGCTGAAGTATTCCTTGACGATCGTGTCGGGATCGATCCGGTACACTTTTCCGTTGGCGCCCTGGCCGATAACCTCGCACCCTTCCACAGACACCCTGCGGAAAGCTTTCTTTATGGTCATCATCTCAGTGAACCCGGTAATGTCGAAGACTTCGTACACCTCCGGGCGGACATTGATTACTTCCATCTGCGGGCAGGCCTTCCTGAGCCTGAGCAGCACGCGCAGCCCCGCGCTGGAAATATATTCCAGGTTCTCCGCGTCTACCAGGACACTGCTGAAGCTTTCTTTTTCCCTCGCGGCGGTAATCTCCGCCTCCACCGCCTCTGCGTTGGAGGAGTCAATATGGCCCTCCAGAAAAAGCTTTAATGTACCGTCCGTCATCTCATACTTCATCTTTTCCACCTCTTATCGCTTTTATCTGTGTCATCCAGCAGGTTCTTCCTGATAACCAGGATATTCCTGTTGTTTTTCCTCATGTATTTCATTCCGTCCATCGTCTTCCTGACAATAAAAATACCAAGCCCGCCCACAGACCGCTTTTCCGCGGGCAGGGTAATGTCGGGATCCCCGGCCTCCAGCGGGTTGAACGGGATGCCGCTGTCGATAAACGTCAGAACCATCTGTTTCCCGTTGTCGTCGTCGATATCCACCTGTACCGTCACATTGCCGGATTCTCCCTCATAGGCGTAATTGGCGATGTTGACAAAAATCTCGTCTATGGCAATATCCACCTGCATCATCGCTTTCGGAGGGCAGTCTTCCTCTTCCAGCTTATCGTTGACGAAATCTGTCACGACCGGAATATTCTTTTTTATGGCTTTCAGAGTTATCTCTTTCATATCCTTCTCCCGCAGCTTATTTTTCCAGCAGGTTTAAATTGAGCTTATCCAGCCTTTTCGCTTCCAGCACCAGCTCCAGCTGGAGCATCGCCTGGTCCACCGCAGCAATGACAAATCTGAACAGGGTATCCGCCACAACCGCGCCGGTCAGTGCCGACTCCGGGATACCCAGCGTATTGAAAATAGCCGTATAAGCCAGGAGTCCCACCCCGGGCATGGGAGGGTTCGCCGCCTGCAGCATGACAGCGAGAACAACCGCCTTCATGTACCATTCCAGCGGGACATTCAGATGGTAGTAGGACGCGGCATGCAGCGTGTAGACAAGGACGGCCAGCGTTCCGGACGGCATGTATGTCACAAGCCCCATCGGGAGCCCGAAATCAATCAGCTTTCTCGGGATACCCAGCTGGTTCTGGCAGCAGCTCTGGCTTACGCCGTAGGACTCATTGACAGACCCGCTCAGAAAGGCAATCCTGAAAGATTCTTTCAGCTTCCTGCCCAGATGGATGGGCGACACCCCCGCGGCGCCGGCCACAAGGACCAGTTTGGCAGACAGCATGATCGCGCACAGGACGCAGAATACGACAAGGGGCTTCCACACAGCCAGGATCTCGCCTGTTGAATTATGGGTGATCTGCGCGATCAGAAGGATGGCGATAATCCAGGGGCTGAATACGCTGAGCCAGTCTGCCAGCACAAGGCCGCAGACATCCGCCTGATCGATCAGCCTCACCAGGTGATCCGCCCCGTTTCCCGCGACCAGGAGGAGATTCCCGATAACTATCGCCATGAAAATGATTGCAGGAGAATCCCCCTTGATAAAGGGAGTGATAAAGTCATTCGGCACCATCCCCAAAAATATATCTATAAATTCCGATATGGTCTTCAGTTTTCCGGATAAGTGAAACGACTCCGTATGGAAAAAGGGCAGCACCAGAAACAGGCCGAGAACCGTGACAAGCGTGCTCTTAAATAAAAAACGCCGCAGCAGATTCATTCCTGTCCGGCGCATGGACATCACATTGCCGACATTGCAGATGGCCGCCGCCACCGTGAGGAAAATGATCGGTCCGGCTGCCGCGTTCAGCATCCGGAAAAACATGTTCATCACAGGATTCAGGAAGACCAGCAGCACCTCCAGGGCATCATCGGGAAGGATTCTCTCCAGCAGGGTGCCTCCGGCGATTCCCGCAAAACACGAAAAGATCAGCACGAGCGCGGGATTAATCCGGATCATTCCGAGACGGATCTGCAGGATATTATACTGCCCGTTGTGGCTGTACCTGGGCGTAATCCCGACACTGCTCAGCAGGGAGTTGCTCCAGATTCCCAGCTCGTTCTCGGCCTGTATCAGGGGGTTATAGTGATCGCCCTTTACCGCGATCGATATCTCGGGCCGCCTCCACCGGATGGATGTGGTAAACCGGACTTCCTCCCCGGTGCCGAAATGGTCCATCCACCTTAGAAGTGCTTCCTCCATAGACAGCCGTATCCGGAAAATATTAGACCTCTCAACCCCGACCGAATATAAGAAGGTTTCTATCTGTCCGGCGATCTTGTCAATCGCTTCCTCCGTCAGCTGGTAAACTGCCGTCCCTGTCTCTGCCTTCATATCTGCCGCTCCCTTGATGATCGACAAAATACTGTATTACAGTATTTTAACATAACCGGGGTTAATGCACAATCATCTGCCTTCATCCCCTGAAACCTCCCCCGTTCCTGCCGGTTATCACCTGCACGGAATATAGTAATCCGCGACCCGTATCATCTCTTCTCTCCAGGGCAGATTGGAGTCATCCTCCACTGCGGCGGTGAGGAATCCCGCGCTCTTTGCGGTCTGCAGCGCATAGAGCGCATCCTCCAGGACCAGCGTTTCCCCCGGTTTTGTCCCCATGGCCCGGGCGGCTTCCAGAAAAATACCCGGCTCCCGCTTTGATGTCCTGAGCCCCTCCGCGGAGAACACCGCCGAGAAATACCCGTCGATGCCCAGCCTGGAAAATGCCGCCGTCACCAGCTCCCTGTTCCCCGTGGTCGCCACGGCCATCCGGATACCCTTTCCGCGGTATTCCTCAAGCCTTTCCGCCATGCCGGGCTTCAGCTGCGCCTCCTCACGGTAGAAATGCCCGATAATGTCCAGGACGCCTTCCCGGATCTCCTCCGCCGGCTTCTCCGGGAGAAACCGTTTTTTCAGGTATGCGGCCCCCTCGGAAAGACTTAAGGGAAAAAGGATATCCCCCAGCCCTTTCTCCGGCACAAGCCCTTCCGCCATGAGGTATTTCTCCCCGGCATCCTTCCATATCGGCATGGAATCCAGAAGGGTCCCGTCCACGTCAAAAATCGCCCCGCGGATCATTTTCCGAGCATCTCCAGGACCTGCCGCCGCATATCCCGTGCCGCGGCCCGGACATCCTGTTTCGCAAACAGGGCGCTGATAACCGCGACGCCGCATATCCCGCTGCCGCGAAGCTCCTTCACATTATCCGCGGTGATTCCGCCGATGGCGATGACGGGAATCTTCACCGCGCTGCAGATGGCCTTCAGCGTTTCATGGCTTATGACGGATGCGTCGCTCTTGCTGCCCGTCGGGAACACCGCCCCGACGCCCAGGTAATCGGCCCCGTTCTTTTCGGCCAGGAGCGCCTGCTCCACGGTTTTCGCGGAAACGCCGATGATTTTATCCGGCCCGAGGATCTCCCGCGCCTTTCCCGCTTCCATATCGCCCTGGCCCACATGGACGCCGTCGGCGCCCACGCGCTCCGCGAGCTCCACACTGTCGTTTATCACAAAGGGAATCCCGTGCTTCCTGCAGACATCGCGGACATCACGCGCCTCCGCAAGGAGCGCGTCTCCTGTCAGCGTCTTCTCCCGGAGCTGGATGAAGGTTGCCCCGCCCAGGACAGCCTCCTCCACCTGCTGCGCGAGGGTCCTGTCCCCGAGCCAGGCCCGGTCCGTCACCCCGTACAGCAGAAGGTCTTTTTCAAGCTGTTTCATAAATGCATCTCTCCTTCCCGCAGGCTGGTCCTGAAATCTCTCACAAACCGACGGCGCTGCAGATAAGCATCGCCGCAAAGGCAAACACCCAGGCCACCGCACACTGCCAGAAGACAACGCCCAGGGCCCACACATTTCCCAGCTCGCGGCGGATTGAGGCGATGGCCGCCACGCAGGGCGTGTAGAGGAGGGAGAATACCAGTATGGTCACGGCGGAAGCTTTTGTGAGGGCATTTCCCACGCCCTCCGCGAACAGCATCTCCATAGTGGCAACGACGCTCTCTTTTGCCATAAACCCGCTGATAAGGGACGTCACGATACGCCAGTCCCCCAGCCCCAGCGGTCTGAATAACGGGACCAGCCGCCCGGCGAAGAAAGCCATAATGCTCTCCGAGGAATCCTCCACCAGGTCCAGGTGGAAATCAAAGCTCTGCAGCAGCCACACAATGATGGTCGCCACCAGGATGACGCTGAATGCCCGGGTGAGGAAATCCTTCGCCTTGTCCCACATCAGCCGCAGCACATTCCGCGGGGCGGGCAGGCGGTAATTGGGAAGTTCCATCACAAAAGGCACAGCCTCACTGTTAAACAGTGTCTTCCTGTACAGGAGCGCCGCGAGAACCGCGGCAAAAATACCCAGGGCATAGAGGGCGATCATGATGAGCCCGCCCTTTCCCGGGAAAAACGCGGCGATGAAAAAACCGTAGATGGGGAGCTTTGCCGTACAGCTCATAAAAGGCGTCATGAGGATCGTCATGCGCCGGTCGCGCCGGCTCGGCAGGGTCCTCGTGGCCATAACCGCCGGGACCGTGCATCCGAAGCCCACCAGCATCGGCACGATGCTGCGCCCGGAAAGGCCGATCCTCCTCAAAAGCTTATCCATGAAAAACGCGACCCTGGCGATGTAGCCGCTGTCCTCCATCATGGACAGGAAAAAGAACATGGTGATGACGATGGGCATAAAGCTCAGGACGCTGCCGACGCCCTCGAAAATACCCTCAATCACCAGGCCGTGGATGGCCTCATTGACGTCCGCCGCGGTAAGCAGGGCATCCGCCTGTTCTGTCAGCATTCCCACGCCCTTATCCAGCAGGTCCTGGAAAAAAGCGCCGATAACATTGAAGGTCAGGAGGCATACTGCCAGCATGATCCCGACAAAGCACGGGATCGCCGTCCATTTTCCCGTGAGGATCCTGTCAATTTTCTCGGAGCGGATTCTCTCGCGGCTCTCCCTGGGTTTTTCCACGGTTTTTTCGCAGACACGCTCGATAAAGTCGAACCGCATGTCCGCCATGGCGGCGCTGCGGTCCATACCGCCCTCTTTCTCCATCTGGAGCACGACATGCTCCAGCATCTCCCGCTCATTTGCGTCCAGCTGCAGCCTGTCCAGGACCAGTTCATCCCCCTCGATGGCCTTGGTCGCTGAAAAGCGCACAGGCAGGCCTGCCCGCTCCGCGTGGTCCTCGATGATGGACTCCACGGCGTGGATGGCCCTGTGAATGGCGCCGCCGTGGTCGTCCCTGCTGCAGAAATCCTGCCTGGCGGGTTTTTCCCGGTATTTCGCGATATGGACGGCGTGATGCACCAGCTCCCCGATGCCTTCGTTCTTTATGGCGGAGATGGGCACCACCGGTGTCCCCAGCATGGCCTCCATGCCGTTGATATCGATGACGCCGCCGTTGCCTGTCAGCTCGTCCATCATGTTCAGGGCGACAACTACCGGCACTTCCATCTCCAGGAGCTGTATCGTGAGATAGAGGTTCCTCTCGATATTGGTGGCGTCCACGATATCAATGATCGCGTGGGGTTTTTCCTCCAGTACAAAGTTTCTGGACACTATCTCCTCGCTGGTATAGGGAGACATGGAATAGATGCCGGGAAGGTCCGTCACCCTGGTGTCCGGATAGCCCCTGATGACGCCGTCCTTCCGGTCCACCGTGACGCCGGGAAAGTTGCCCACGTGCTGGTTTGAGCCGGTCAGCTGGTTAAACAGGGTGGTTTTTCCGCTGTTCTGGTTTCCGACCAGGCCGAAAGTGAGGACGGTTCCGTCCGGCACCGGGTTCTCATCCGCCCGGACGTGGTACCGTCCGTCCTCACCGAGTCCGGGGTGTTCCTTCAGCACGATGTGTTCCACACGATGGTGCTGGTTTGTCCGCTCCGGAATTTCCTCTATATCGATCTTCTCAGCCTCGGAAAGGCGCAGCGTCAGCTCATACCCGTGGATCTGCAGCTCCATCGGGTCGCCCATCGGGGCATACTTCACCAGCGTCACCTCCGCGCCCGGAATGACGCCCATGTCAAGAAAATGCTGCCGGAGGGCGCCCTCGCCGCCTACCCGGGTAATCACCGCGCTTTTGCCTTTTCCAAGTTCCCTCAGTGTCATACAAATCCTCCGAAGATTATTCGGTCAGTCCCTCCGGAAGCTCGTCCAGGGTCCGGAAGGAATACCCCATCTGCTCCCAGGTTGTCAGCAATTGATCCATAATAGCCGTATTCGTGCTGGAAACCGCGTGCAGCAGGATAATGGCTCCGGGATGGATCCTGGTGGTCAGATAATTCATGGCGTACGACTGCGACGGCTGGGCGGATGTATCCCAGTCCTTATACGCGACGCTCCAGAAAATGGTCTTAAAGCCCATGGCGTCCGCCATCCTGAGCTGCGCCTCACTGTAACCGCCTGACGGCGGACGGTAATACCGCGGCATATCCACGCCCGTAATGGCTTTGACATTCTCTTCCACTGTCAGGAGCTGGCGGCTGAATTCCTGCCAGGTCGCGACCTTCATCATGCTCGGGTGTGTGAGTGTGTGGTTTCCGATGATGTGGCCTTCCTCATGGAAGCGCTTTATCAGCTCCGGGTTGTCCCGGATAAAGCTGCCCGTGCAGAAGAAGCAGGCCTTGACGCCGTGCTTTTTCAGCACGTCCAGGATAGCCGGGGTGTATCCGTTTTCATACCCCTCGTCAAAGGTGAGAAATACATACTTTTCCTGGGTCGGCACCATCGCGTAGGCGTGGTATCCGCGCAGGAAGCTCTCATCCTCGTCATTCCGGGGCGGCTGGTTGGCAGCCAGGAAGAAGGTGCCCCACTCCGCCTTTGCCGGTCCTGCCGGCACTGTGGCCATAACCGCCTCCAGTTCCTCCGCGGTCTTCCTGTGCTCCTGTTTCTGGGAAGCCTGTGTTCCGGAAGAGCCCTGCGCGGATGTCCCGGACGCCTGGCTTCCTGTGGTCTGCGTTTCTGCGGTATTCCCTTTCAGCTCTGAGGCAGGGCCCGCGAGAACCGGAAGAACCGTTCCGGCCGCAAGAAATGCGGCAAGCAGCAGCGCAATCCTGTTTTTCTTCATAGTAATCCCCCTTTACGGTTTATTTTTCATTGTTTTCTGTTCATCAGTATAACACCAAAGGTCACAGTTTGCATACCTTTCTGTCGTATGTCAGAAGGCCGTTGGTCTCTTCTTCCACATCCGACAGCTGGGTGTAGACGGCTGCGGAGAGCCCCCGCTCCCTGAGGGCTTCGATCGAGTGCCGGATTTTTGCGAAATCCGCCCGGAATTTTTCCGGGGAAGACGCGTGATACCCGTAATTGCCGGGAAACATGGTATGCCCTGGTACACGGCAGGAATACCCCCCGTACTCCGACAGGACATAGGGACGGGAATCCTTCTCCACCGCAAGCTTCCGGAAATAATTGTGGTCGCTCCGGATGTCCCCGCCTCCCTGGTCATACCAGCCGCTGGCGTGGTCCACGGGCCGTGTCGGATCCTCCTTTTTCATAAGCCCTGTCAGGCGGAGGGAGTCAAACTGCCCCCAGCCCTCGTTGAAAAGCACCCAGAGACCGATGCAGGGGGCATTGCCCAGCTGCCGCATCATCAGGATGAGGTCCTCCTCAAACCTCTTCCTGGCCCCCGGGTCTTTTCTGGAAAAGATACCGTAATGCCTGTCGGAGATCATGCGGCATACGGGCGGCCAGATATTCGGCAGGTACTTTGTAAACAGTTCGCGGACCGGGCCTCCCCCGTGCACCATATCCTGCCATACCGCCATGCCGAGCCGGTCGCAGTGCCAGTACCAGCGGGCCGGCTCCGTCTTCTCATGCTTCCGCAGCATATTGAAGCCCAGCCGCTTCACCGCGAGAATGTCCTCCGCCATGGCCTCATCGGAGGGCGCCGTCATCAGGCTTTCCGGCCAGTATCCCTGGTCCAGGACGCCGTTGAAAAAATACGGCTTCCCGTTCAGGGTAAGGCACGGATGGCCCTTTGCGTCCACACCCGTACCGAAGGAACGCATGGCAAAGTATGTCTCCACCCGGTCTTCGCCCAGGGTGATGACCGCCGGATACAGTTCCGGCCGCTCCGGCGTCCAGAGCCGGAGGCTCACCACCGGGAAGGTGAGACGGATCCTTCCTCCCTCTACAGCTTCGTATTTGCCTTCCCCCTCTCCCCGGACATACGGTATTTTCCTTCCTTCCGATTCTATGCATACAGAAAGATCCCGGCCGCCTACGATCCGTTCCGGGTCACTGATCCCTATCTCCAGCAGGACTTCCCTCTTCTCCGGCCGCGGTACAATCTTCAGATCCCGGATATGGAGGGCGGGGACATTTTCCAGCCAGACTGTCTGCCAGATGCCGCTCTGGCACTGGTAATACATCCCGCCGGGATGAAGCCTCTGTTTTCCGCAGCACGCAGTGCCCCGGTCAGTGTCATCCCGGACACAGACCAGAAGCCTGTTCCTGTCAGGCCTCACCCGGTCCGTGACGTCAAATTCAAAGGAGAGGTACCCGTTTCGGTGCTTCCCGAGAAGCTTCCCGTTCCACCATACCGCGCAGCGCTCATCCACCGCGCCGAAATGCAGGATCAGGCGCCGGCCTTCCCGGAGGGAAACCGGCCCGATATCCTTCTCATACCAGAGGCATTCCCCCGGCCTGAGCACCCGGCCGACCCCTGAAAGGGCCGTCTCAGGGGAGAAGGGCACGAGGATTTTTCCCTGCGGCCCGGGATATCCCTGTCCCGCGGGGGCAATGGCGTAATCCCACCAGCCGTTAAGGTTGACCCAGTCCTCCCGCGCCATCTGGGGCCTGGGATACTCCGGCAGGGGACAGTTTCCGGCCCCGGTATCCCGCGGCAGGCCGGGAGATGCGGCCGCAGCCTTCTCCCCCCACGGGGAACACAGGGGCGCAGCCTTTCTTTCCGGCTTTTTCCCCGGCTGCAGCGCGAGAATGGCGTCAATAACTCTCATAGTTTTACCTCATGTCTTTTATAAGCCGAAATATGCTGCAGACAAAAAGAGCGTGCCGCACCGGACGGCAGTCCGTCACATGCGGCACGCGCTTTCTTTTTCAGTACCGTGACAGGCACGTCAGACCTCGTGGTCTTTGAAATACATCATCATCTCGTGGGTCAGGCTGCCCGGATTCGGCTGCCCGATAATGTCTTCCTTCTTCACCCACTCCGCTTTCCGCAGCTCGCTCTCGTCGATGTGGATGGTGTCATCCCCGTCCACGTCGCAGTAGTAGCCTGCCAGGATGTCATCGGCAAGGCCCCAGGGCTGGGATTTGTAATAGCGGATGTTCTTCACCTTCAGGCCGACCTCTTCCATCACCTCGCGGGCGACGCACTCCTCAAAGGTCTCCCCAATCTCGGTAAATCCGGCGATAAGGGCGGGCATCTTCTGCACGCCGCGGTTTCTCGCGTAATAGGAAAGCAGCAGCCTGTCGCCGTTGGTCACGCCGACGATCACCGCCGGGTTGATGCGCGGGTAGATAACCCT
>ONXW01000160.1 GCA_900321915.1 uncultured Eubacteriales bacterium | reverse complement strand
TATCAGAACTCCTTCCACGGGGAAGAGTTCGGCGAATGGTTCCGGACCTTCGCGCCGGAGGGCCGTCCTTATGAAGCCGGCGAACTCGTAAAGCTCCCGAACCACGCAAAGACGCTCCGGGAGATCGCGGAAACCAACGGGGAATCCTTCTACACCGGCCGTATAGCCCGCGCCATCGATGCCGACAGCCGGGCCCACGGCGGCTATCTCCGCTACGAAGACCTGGCATCTTACCATGCCCGCTGGGTGGAACCGGCAAGGGTAAACTACCGCGGCTACACCGTCTGCGAGATCCCGCCTTCAGGCCAGGGCACCGTCGCCCTGATGGCGCTGAACATCCTGAACAATTTCAGGTTCCCGGAAAAGGACTGTGCCGAGACTTACCATAAGCAGATCGAGGCCATGAAGCTTGCCTTCGCGGATGGTCTTCACTATATTTCCGATCCGGAAGACATGCGGATCGACTATCACGATCTCCTGAAGCCCGGATACGGCAAAGAGCGCGCTGCGGAGATCGGCGCCCGGGCGGAGGTCAGGATGCACGGCGAGCCGAATTCCGGCGGCACCGTCTACCTCTGCTGCGCTGACGCGGAAGGCAATATGGTCTCCTACATCCAGTCGAACTATAAAGCCTTCGGCTCCGGCATCGTCGTGAAGGATACCGGCATCAGCCTCTCGAACCGCGGCTTTGACTTCTCCATGGATCCGGAGCACGTGAATTACCTGCGGCCGGGCAAGTACACCTACCACACCATCATTCCGGGTTTCCTTCTGAAGGACGGCGAGGCCGTAGGCCCCTTCGGTGTGATGGGCGCCTATATGCAGCCCCAGGGCCACGTCCAGGTGCTCATGAACTATATTGATTTCAACATGGATCCGCAACAGGCGCTGGATGCGCCGCGCTGGCAGTGGATCAGGGAGAAAGAGGTCCTTGTGGAGTCCGCCTTCAGTTCCGAGATCGCCTGGCAGCTGAAAGACCGGGGCCACGACATCTCCCTGGAGCTCTCACCCGGCGGCTTCGGCAAAGGCCAGATGATCATAAAGCTCCCCAACGGTGTGTACTGCGGCGGGACCGAATCCCGCTACGACGGCAGCATCGCCCTGTACTGATCGAAGACACCGGGACCGGATACGTCAAAACCAAAAACAGCATAGACGAAAACAGGACCCTCCGCGGGTCCTGTTTTTCAATCTCTGTCAAGTCCGGCAGCGGTGACTGCACGCCGCGCTCAGGCTGCCGTCAGCCCTCCCGGTGCTGGGTGGGAACGACTCCGAAGAAGATCAGATCCTTGTCGGAATCATTGATGATCTGATGTTCCTTCCCTTCCGGGCAGTAACATGCCATTCCTGCATGGATCGGGATCATGGTCCCGTTGTCACAGGTCTTTCCCTCTCCCTCAAGAATATATACGATCTCGCTGGAACCTTCATGGGCGTGGTAGCCGATGGAGGTATTCGGCGGCATCTTCATGATCATGAACTTATTCAGGCCATCGTCCGTCATCTGGCTGAAGATAGTCCCTTCGCCGCCCTTGAAATTCGGCATTGCCTTCCATTCCTTATCCTTATAATCGATAACCATCCTTTTCCCCTTTCCCGGTCTTTACCGGCTTTCTTTATTTTTCGCGGTTTTCCCGCAGTTTTTACCTGCAAATATCCTTCAGGGCTTCGTAGAACCGCTCCGAAACGGGCACCGGCACGCCGAGGCGCTGTCCCTCGCGGACGATATATCCGCTGAAGGTCTCGACTTCCGTCGGCCGTCCCGCAGCCACGTCACGCTGCAGGGAGCTGGTCGCATCGTCCGCCTGCTCCTCGCGGATCCGGTGCATGATTCCCTCTGCGTCCGCCGGACCCACATGGACGCCCTTCTTCACGGCCACTGCCAGCGCTTCGTAAACCAGGGCTTCATACTCCTTCATCTTCACAGGATCTGCCCGGAGCCCGCCGACGTTGCAGTTGTAGCGCGCCGTGGAAACATTGTAGGCGCAGTTCAGGATATACTTCCTCCAGATGTCCGCCTCGATATCTTTGGACACCTTGAAGTCGATATCCGCGCCTTCCAGGATCTCCGCAGTATACGCGATCGCCTCC
>ONXW01000144.1 GCA_900321915.1 uncultured Eubacteriales bacterium | reverse complement strand
TGCTACCACCATGGCTCTGAAGCTGAACGACTATGTGGTTACCGAGGCAGGCTTCGGTGCTGACCTGGGCGCAGAGAAGTTCATCGACATCAAGTGCCGCATGACCGGCCTTCGTCCGAGCGCTGTTGTTATCGTAGCTACCGTCCGCGCCCTGAAGCATCACGGCGGCGTGGCCAAGGCTGACCTCAACAAGGAGAACCTGGAAGCTCTGGAGAAGGGCCTTCCGAACCTGCTGCAGCACGTGGAGAACGTTACAAAGAACTTCGGCCTTCCCTGCGTAGTTGCCATCAACCGCTTCCCGTTCGACTCCGAGACAGAGCTTAAGCTCATCGAGGACAAGTGCCACGAGCTCGGCGTCAACGTCTGCCTGTCCGAAGTATGGGCCAAGGGCGGCGAAGGCGGCAAGGACCTGGCGGAAGAGGTTGTCCGTCTCTGCGAGAAGGAGAACAACTTCCAGTTCACCTACAGCGATGAGGACTCCATCGAGGAGAAGCTCAACAAGATCGCAACAAAGATTTACCGCGCTGACGGCGTAGAGCTGACCACTGAGGCCAGAAAGCAGCTGAAGCAGCTCACCGAGCTCGGCTTCGGAAGCTATCCCATCTGCATGGCGAAGACCCAGTACAGCTTCTCCGATGACCAGCACCTGCTCGGAGCTCCGAGAGGCTTCAAGATCACCATCCGGAACCTGAAGGTTTCCGCAGGCGCAGGCTTCATCGTAGCCCTGACCGGCGACATCATGACCATGCCGGGCCTGCCGAAGGTTCCGTCCGCAAACAACATCGACGTTACCGATGACGGCAAGATCACAGGCCTGTTCTAAATAATGAGATACTGCGAGGGCGGCCGCATTACGGCTGCCCTCCGTTTTGGTTTACGGGGAGGAATAAAAAATGAATTGTTTTTCGGCGGCGGAGGCTGTTGCCAATTTTGTCGGGACAGCAAAGAAAAAAGCCGGTCTTGATACCTGGAAAATGCTTCTGCTGGGCGTTCTTGCCGGCATGTTTATCGCCCTGGGCGGCGTGTCGTCCGGCGCGGCCAGCCACAGTGTCGCGGATGCGGGACTGGCGAAGGCCCTGAGCGGCGTCCTGTTCCCGGGCGGCCTGGCGATGGTGGTGCTGATGGGCGCGGAGCTGTTCACCGGCAACTGCCTGATCTTTATCGGCGTGCTGGACGGCGCCGTATCCGCCGGACAGATGGTAAAGAACTGGGTGTTCGTCTACCTGGGCAATTTTATCGGCAGCCTTATCGTGGCTGCGGGCTGCGCCTTCTTCGGTCAGATGAACCTGGGCGGCGGCGCCTTCGGCGCGGCATGCATCAAGACGGCGGCAGCCAAATGCGCCCTGCCTTTCGGCAACGCCGTCGTGCTGGGATTCTTCTGCAACCTGGCGGTCTGCTTTGCCGTTCTTGCGGCGTCGGAGGCGAAGGACGTTGCGGGCAAGATCCTGGGCGTGTTCTTCCCCATCGCTTTCTTTGTCATCTGCGGTTTTGAGCACTGTGTCGCCAATATGTACTATATTCCCGCAGGCCTGTTTGCCATGCAGGTGCCGGCTTACGCGGCAAAAGCGGCGGAGCTTGGCGTGAACACGGACGCCCTGACCTGGGGAAATTTCTTTACAGCGAACCTGCTGCCTGTTACAATAGGTAATATCCTCGGAGGCCTGTTTGTGGCCTTTGCGATGTGGACCGCATACCGGCCGGTAAAAAAGTAAACTTGTTCAGGGCAGATGAATTCTGCAGGAAGGACTCCAAATGAAAATCGTCATCGGGAATGACCATGCAGCTGTCACCATGAAGCAGGACATCAGTGCGTATCTGGAAGAGAAGGGTTACGAAATTATCAACGTAGGCACCGACACTTCGGAGAGTGTCGACTACCCTGTTTACGGCGAGAAGGTCGCCCGTATGGTAGCGTCCGGCGAAGCGGATCTCGGCATTGCCATCTGCGGGACCGGCCTGGGTATTTCCCTGGCGGCCAACAAGGTGAAGGGGATCCGTGCCTGCGTCTGCAGTGAACCCTACACAGCCCGGATGTCCAGGATGCACAACAACTGCAACGTGCTCTGCTTCGGAGCGCGGGTGGTCGGACTCGATCTGGCGAAGATGATTGTTGACACCTGGCTGTCCACCGAGTTTGAGGGCGGCCGCCACCAGAGGCGTGTCGACATGATCATGGCAATAGAAGAGAAGGGATGATGTGCCCTGCACAGAAATCCACGTTACGGAAAGCCGCGGGAAACCGCGGCTTTCTTCTTTTATTGCGCCGCACCTGCCCTCGGTGGTATACTGTAAAGATGAAGTGAGGTATACTGCATGAATTCGAAGGTTTTGCGCACGCTGGAATTTACGAAGATCATTGAGCGGCTGACAGGGTTTGCGACGACCGATCCGGGAAGATCTCTCTGCCGGAACCTGGTCCCGTCGATCGATCCGGAGACAATCCGGACCGACCAGGGGCATACTTCGGATGCCCTGGACCGCATCCGGATGAAGGGATCCCTTTCCTTTTCCGGGGTAAAGGACCTGAGGGGATCCATGAAGCGGCTGGAGATCGGAGGTACCCTGGGCATGTCGGAGCTTCTGCAGACAGGGTCCCTCCTGAATGTGGTGCGCAGGGCCATCACCTACGGGCAGCACGAAAAGTCGGAGGAGATCCCGGACGATTCCCTGGATGAGATGTTCCGGGAGCTGGACCCGCTGACGCCCGTGGCAAATGAGATCCGCAGGTGCATCATCGCGGAGGACGAGGTGGCGGATGACGCCAGCCCGGGACTGCAGAGGGTGCGCCGGCAGATGAAGGCCGTGGAGGGCAGGGTGCACACCCAGCTGAATTCCATCCTGAATTCCAGCCGGAGCTATCTGCAGGAGAGCATCATTACCATGCGGCAGGGACGGTACTGCCTTCCCGTGAAGGCGGAACACAAGGCCCAGGTGCCGGGCATGGTCCACGACCAGTCGGCCACCGGATCCACGGTGTTTATCGAGCCGATGGCGATCATAAAACTGAACAACGAGCTGCGGGAGCTGGAAGCCCAGGAAAAGCGGGAGATAGAGTTTGTCCTGGCGGCGCTGTCCGCGGATCTTGCGCCGTACACGGGGGTCATACTGCAGAACCAGAAGATCCTGTCTGAGCTGGATTTTATCTTCGCGAGGGCGGAGCTCTCCCGTTCCTACAAGGGCGTGGAGCCGAAATTTAATACCGAAAGGTATATCAATATCAAGGACGGGCGGCATCCCCTGCTGGATCCGGAGAAGGTCGTCCCCGTAAATATCTGGCTGGGAAAGGATTTCGACCTCCTGGTGGTGACGGGGCCGAACACCGGCGGAAAGACGGTCTCCCTGAAAACAGTGGGGCTGTTCACCCTCATGGGGCAGGCCGGGCTGCACATCCCGGCGTTTGAAGGTTCGGAGCTTGCCGTGTTCCGTGAGGTATTTGCGGATATCGGGGATGAACAGTCCATCGAGCAGAGCCTCAGCACCTTCTCGGCCCACATGAAGAATATCGTGGAGATCCTGGGGAAGGCGGACACGGATTCCCTCTGCCTTTTCGATGAGCTGGGCGCGGGGACGGACCCGACCGAGGGCGCGGCCATCGCTATCTCCGTGCTGAATTTCCTGCACAACATGACCGTTCGGACGATGGCTACCACCCACTACAGTGAGCTGAAGGTTTACGCGCTGCAGACGCCGGGCGTGGAGAATGCCTGCTGCGAATTCAACGTGGAGACGCTGGCGCCGACTTACCGGCTGCTGATCGGCATTCCGGGGAAGAGCAATGCTTTTGCCATTTCCAGGAAGCTGGGCCTGCCGGATTAC
Source organism: uncultured Eubacteriales bacterium (assembly GCA_900321915.1). Classification (GTDB taxonomy): domain Bacteria; phylum Bacillota; class Clostridia; order Lachnospirales; family Lachnospiraceae; genus Clostridium_R. The sequence goes on along the minus strand of ONXW01000144.1, from coordinate 8,230 downwards.
ATCATCGATGACGCGAAGCTGCGGATCAGCGAGCAGGATGAGTCCTTTGAGGACGTGATCGCGAAGCTGGAGCAGAGCCGCGTCACCATTGACCGGGAGAAACAGGAGATTGCCGGCTATAAGGCGGAGATCGTATCTCTGAAAAAGGACCTTGAGCGCAGGGAAGAGCGCTTTAACGAACAGCGGGAAAAGATCCTGGCGAAGGCCCACGAGGAGGCCGCCATTATCCTGCGGGACGCCAAGGAAACCGCGGACCGCACCATCCGGAACATCAACAGGGTGGCGAAGGATTCCGGCGTGAGCCGGGAGCTGGAGGAACAGCGGACAAAGCTCCGGGAAAAGATGCAGGATGTGGAGCGGAAGAGCGACGAACAGAAGAAAAACGCCCCGAAGAAGGAAGTCCGGGCAGACCAGATCCGCCTGGGAGATTCCGTCCGCGTGATTTCCATGAACCTGACGGGAACGGTGAGCGGGCTGCCTGACGGAAAAGGGAACCTGACGGTGCAGATGGGCATCCTGCAGTCCAAGGTAAACCTCGGGGACATAGAGCTCCTTCAGGACGGCGGCGGTGCCCGTCCGGGACAGAACGCGAAAAGAGGAAGGGGAAGCTCCGGGACGGGAGGCAGCGGACGGATCGGCATGTCGAAGTCCATGAGCATTTCCCCGGAGATCAACCTTATCGGCATGACGACAGACGAGGCGGTCCCGGCCATGGATAAGTACCTGGATGACGCCTACCTGGCCCATCTGGAGGAGGTGCGCATCATCCACGGAAGGGGGACGGGGGCGCTGCGCGCGGCCCTGCACAAAGAGCTGAAGAGGCTGAAATATGTGAAGGAATTCCGCCTGGGCGAGTACAATGAGGGCGGAACCGGTGCGACAGTAGTAGTTTTCAGGGATTAAAGAGCCCGGAACAGAAAAGAGGGGAAAGAATGGCAGAGCGTCAGAAAGTCCTGATTGTGGATGATGATGCGAATATTGCGGAGCTGATTGCCCTGTACCTGGCGAAAGAGCTCTATGAGACGAAGATTGTCGGGGACGGGGAGAGCGCCCTGGCGGCGATGCCGTCGTTCGACCCGGATATTGTCCTGCTGGACCTGATGCTTCCGGGCATCGACGGCTACCAGGTGTGCCGGACTATCCGGAACACCTCCCAGGTGCCGATTATCATGCTCTCCGCCAAGGGGGAAGTGTTTGACAAGGTCCTGGGGCTGGAACTCGGGGCCGACGACTATATGATCAAGCCCTTCGACGCGAAGGAGCTGGTGGCGAGGGTCAAGGCGCTCCTCCGGAGGGCCGGCGCCGCGAAGTCGGCCGTCTCGGCGAAGCCGAAGGGAAAGTATGTGGAATACCCGGACCTGGTGGTCAACCTGACCAATTACTCGGTGATGTACAACGGGCGTCCCATCGACATGCCGCCCAAGGAACTGGAACTGCTCTATTTCCTGGCGTCCTCTCCGAACCAGGTATTTACCAGGGAACAGCTCCTGGACCATATCTGGGGTTATGAGTATGCCGGGGACACCAGGACCGTGGACGTCCATATCAAGCGGCTGCGTGAAAAGATCAAGGATCATGAGGCCTGGGCCCTGACAACCGTGTGGGGCGTGGGATACAAGTTTGAAGTGCGGCAGCCGTAGGAGGCTGCGGACCGAATATGTTTCATTCCATTTACAATAAACTGATTCTGGCCTACCTTGCCTTCGCCCTGCTGGGGTTCCTGGCCATTGTCACGTTCTCATCCCGGATGACGAGGAATTATCTGGTGAGTGTCTACACCGACAGACTGTACGACGAGGCGTCACTGATCGCCGACAGCTGCAGCGAAGACTACAAGGATCATGCCCTGAACCTGAAAACCGCCTTCCCGAGGCTGGAAGCGGCCGCCGCATTCCACGGCGCCGAGGCCTGGATCATTGACCGGGAAGGCACTATCGTCGCGGACAGCGGACATATCCGCGAGGGACAGACCCTGGAGGGGTTTGACCCCACAAGCCGGGGAAACCGGCTGTATACCACCGGGAACTTCTACGACTGTTTCCGGGAGGAGGTGCTCAGCGTTTCGGCCCCCGTCACCGGGGATATGGCTACGTACGGATATGTTTTCCTCCATCTGCCCATGAGCGTGGTAACCAGGGAGGAGAACCATTTCCTGAATGTGGTCTACCTGACGGCCCTGATCCTGTTCGGGCTGTCGTTCCTGATTCTCCTGGCTTTTACGATCTATGTGTACGTGCCGCTCCGCAGGATCACCTACGGGGCCAGGAAGTACGCCGAGGGAGACTTTGAATACAACATTCCCGTGACCAGCCAGGACGAGATCGGGTATCTGCAGGGCACGCTCAACTATATGTCGGACGAGATAGCGAAGGGGGAGGAACGGCAGAGGAAATTCATTGCCAACGTCTCCCACGACTTCCGCTCGCCGCTGACATCCATCAAAGGGTACCTGGAGGCTATCCTGGACGGGACCATTCCCCAGGAGCAGTACCCGAAGTACCTGAATATCGTCATTTCCGAGACCCAGCGCCTGAACAAGCTGACGGAAGGGATGCTGACGCTGAACTCGCTGGGACCGGACGGCTATCTCACAAAATCCAGTTTTGACATCAACCATACCATACGCGATACGGCGGCCGCTTTTGAGGGCGCCTGCGCCGAGAAGGGAATCACCTTTGACCTGACGTTTTCCGACACAATCCAGATGGTGTACGCCGACTTCGGCAAGATCCAGCAGGTGCTCTACAACCTGATCGACAACGCCATCAAGTTCAGCCGGGAGGGCGGCGTCATCTACATCACCGTTTCCGACCGCGGGGACAAGGTGTATGTGTCCGTGAAGGATACGGGCATCGGGATCCCGGCCAAAAGCCAGCAGCGTATCTGGGAACGCTTTTACAAGACAGATTTATCGCGCGGACGTGACAAAAAAGGAATCGGTCTCGGACTGTCCATCGTCCGTGAGATCATACAGGCCCATGGGGAAAATATCGATGTAATCAGTACGGAGGGCGTTGGTTCAGAGTTTATCTTCAGCCTTCCCAAGGTGAAAGAATCTGGAGTCTGATATGGCAGATAGAGAAAATGATCGGGAATTTATCCGTCAGAAGATAGTCCGGCCGCCGCTGACCAGGAAGGATATCCTGAAACGGGCAGTGCTGTTTTCGGGCCTCGGCGTGCTGTTCGGGGCTGTATCGGCCGTGACATTCGCGGCCGTCAGGCCGGTTGCCGAGAGAAGACTCGGCATCCGGGAAACCAGGGCGGAAAGCTCCATAGAATTTACGGCGGACGTCCCGGAGACGACCACCATGTCTCCCTCGGAGAGCCGGGCGGAGGAGACAAGGGAGTCCAGGGAGGCGGAGCGCAGGATTGACGAGGCCGTGGACAAGGCGGTGGACCAGGCGATGAGCAGCTACACCGTTAACGGGGATATGCTGCAGGCCTTCTACGCCGCGGTCCAGGAGATAGGAAAGAACGCGGACCCGGGGATAGTGACAGTGTACTCCGGCACCCAGGACGAGGATATCTTCGGGAACCAGGTGGAGAGTTCCGACAGCTGCGCGGGGGTCATCGTGGCCATGACCCCGGAGGAGATCCTGGTGCTCTCCGCCTCGGAGGGGACCGGGGAAGCGGATTCCCTGAAGGTGGCATTTGCCGGAGGGACAGCGGTGCCCGCAGTCCTGAAGGGGAGCGACAGCCTGATGAAGATGGCGGTCCTCTCCGTAAGCCCCTCGGATGTCCCGGAAGGAATACTGGAGCAGGCGAAGGTCCTGCCGCTGGGCAATTCCTTCCAGCTGCAGCAGGGCGATTACGTCCTGGGCATCGGCGCGCCGGCCGGGCGGATGCATTCCGTGACGGGGGGAACGGTGGCCAGCATAGAGGAAAATGTTTCCGTCATCGACGGCGTGGGACGCGTGTTCTATGTGGACGCCCCGGCGGACACGGAGAAGATGACCTTCTTCATCAATATGGCGGGGGAGGTCGTCGGCTGGGCGGTCCGGGACACCGGAACCTCCGGCGGGGCCGGGCTCACCGAGGTTTTCGGGATTTCAGGGTATAAGAGACAGATGACTTTCATGTCCAACGGGGAGAAGCTGCCGTATTTCGGCGCCCGCTTCCGGGACGTGAACGAAACCATGCAGCAGACCGGCATGCCGGAGGGCGCCTACGTGACGGATGTGATTCCTGACGGCCCCGCGTACCAGGCGGGAATCCAGAACGGGGACATCATTGTCAGCTACGGGGAAGAGCCTGTGGTCTCCCAGGGAGACCTGCGCTCCCGCATCGAGAGCACTACTCCGGGGGAGACCCTGACGGTGACGGTGATGCGGGCCGGCCGGGAGGACTTCCGGGAGATTACATTTGAAGTGAAGATAGCGGAGAGATAGATGAGATATATTGAACAGTTTACGGAGGGATACCGGGTTTCCGACGTGTATCTCGTGAAGAACCGGCAGATTGCCGTGACCAGGAACGGAAAAGAATACGCGAATGTGGTCCTGCAGGACAGGACGGGGACCATCGACGCGAAGATATGGGACCTGACTTCCCCGGGGATTGGGGACTTTGAGGCCCTGGACTACGCCCATATCGAGGGGGATGTCATCCTGTACCAGGGAAACCGGCAGCTGAATATCCGGCGGATCCGCCGCGCGGAGGAAGGGGAGTACCGGCCGGCGGATTACCTGCCGGTGAGCCCGAGGAACCTGAAGGAAATGTACCAGGAGCTCAAGGCGCTGGTGATGTCCATCGAAAACCCGTACCTGAAACAGCTGGCGGTGAGCTGCTACGTGGATGACAAAGAGTTCCTGAAGGCATTCTGCTATCACTCCGCGGCGAAGAGCGTCCACCACGGCTTTGTGGGGGGGCTGCTGCAGCACACGCTGAGCGTCATGAACCTCTGCGAGTACCTTTCGAAAAACTATGAGATGCTGGACCGGGATCTGCTGCTGACGGCGGCCCTGTTCCACGATATCGGCAAGGTGCAGGAGCTGTCCGCCTTCCCGGAGAATGATTATACCGACGGGGGACAGCTCATCGGCCACATTATCATCGGCACACAGATGGTGCACGACAGGATCCGGGAGATCGACGGCTTCCCGGAGAAGCTGGGGCGGGAACTGGAGCACTGTATCCTCGCGCACCACGGCGAGCTGGAGTACGGCTCCCCGAAAAAACCGGCCCTGCTGGAGGCGCTGGCCCTTTCTTTCGCGGACAACACGGACGCGAAGCTGGAGACGATGATGGAAGCGCTCTCCTCCGGCGGCGCCGGCAACAAAAACGGCTGGCTCGGCTTCAATCGGTTCCTGGATTCCAACATCCGGCCGACAAAAGATATGCAGGGGCTGCGCAGGGGGACTGAGACTTCCGCACCCGATATACAGGCAGGGCCCGCGGAAGGGTCCGGAACTGCGGGGGAAAATGAAAAAAGGTCCGACCGCCGGGGAGGCGGGTCGGACAGGTTTGCGAACCGTATTGAGTTTCCGGGCTGGAACAGCTGAGAAATGCGTCCCGTTCCCTTACGGGAAGCGGGAAATGCTCACGCCACATACGCGTACATCATGATGTAGTGGCAGAAGCTTCCCGCCATGACAAATACGTGGAAGAGCTCGTGGGAGCCGAAATAGCGGAATTTCGCGTTGAATACGGGCATACGCAGCGCGTAGATGATGCCCCCCGCGGTGTAGATGATCCCGCCCGCGAGAAGCCAGCCGAAGGCCCCCCGGGGAAGCGCGGCGACGATCTGCCCGATCGCGGTGAGGCAGACCCAGCCCATGGCGATGTAGACAAGGGAGGAAAACCACTTCGGGCAGCCTATCCAGAGCGCGCCCATCAGTATCCCGGCGGCGGCGATGGCCCATACCAGGATGAGCAGCCGCAGGCCGGAAGCGTTCCCGAGCACAATCAGGCAGACGGGCGTGTAGCTCCCCGCTATCAGGACATAGATCATCATGTGATCGATTTTCCGCAGGATCCGGTTCACACGGGCGGAGATATTGAAGGTGTGGTACACGGTGCTGGCGGTATAGAGCAGGATCATGCTGACAATAAAGACAGAAAGCGCCACAACGCGGAGAAAACCAGATTCCGATTCCCGGGCGGCTTTGACCAGCAGCGGTACGGCGGCCGTGACGGCGCCGGCCATACCGATAAAATGTGTCAGGGCGCTGCCCGGGTCTTTTACTGTAATGAATCGTTCTTTCATGGAACAGCTCCTTTCCCGCGGTCTTCCCTAAGACCGCGTCTCTTGCGGGTTATCCGCAGCGCATGATATATTGATAAAAACCGTATTATGTAGTTTTTAAAACTATGTGTAACTATACTATACTATTTTCTGATGCCGGATGCAAGCGTCAGTTATGAAAAAAGGAAGGATTTATGATAAGACCGGACATACTGTATGAGGATGCGGAGCTGATCGTGGTGAAAAAACCGGCGGGCGTCGACGCCCAGGAAAGCCGGGGGAGCGCGCCGGACATGGTCAGCATCCTGAAAAACCACCTGTTATCCACACAGATATCCACATCGGCCGGGGAAAAAGGGAACTCCCCCTATATCGCGGTTATCCACAGGCTGGACCGGCAGGTGGGCGGCGTGATGGTGTACGCGAAGACCAGGGAGGCGGCGGCGCACCTCTCGAAGCAGGTACAGGATGAGAGGATGGAGAAGACGTATCTCGCCGTCCTGTGTGGACAGACGGTGGAAAAAGACGGAACCTATGTGGATTACCTGTGGAAAGACGGGAAAAACAATCTCTCCGCGGTTGTGGATGATACTGTGGAGGGGGCGCGCCTGGCCACTCTTTCCTGGGAAGCGGTGGAGCGAATCGCGGACCCGGATGACCCGTACGGCGGCTATACCCTGGTGCGGGTCTTTCTCCAGACGGGGCGCCACCACCAGATCCGGGTCCAGTTTGCTTCCCGCGGCCTGCCCCTGGAGGGGGATGTCAAGTATAATCCCGCCTGGCAGGGAAGGCGCAGCGAGGGGCCGGCCCTCTTTGCGGAGAAGCTCTCCTTTATCCACCCGGGGACGGGGCGGAGGATGACCTTCCGCGCCAGGCCGGACCACAGCGCATTCCGGAGATTTCACCTGCCGGATGAACCCGGGGAAAACTGAATCCCGAAGGAACAGGGGCCGGGGTCTGCCCCGGCACAGCAGAAAGGAAAGGAAAAGCCATGATGATACGGAAACACCTGTTGTTTACAGGGGACGTGCAGGGAGTCGGCTTCCGATGGCAGGCGCGGCGTCTCGCCCAGGATCTGGAACTGACCGGATGGGTCAGGAATCTCTGGGATGAGCGGGTCGAGATGGAAGTGCAGGGGGAAGAGGCGCAGATCGACAGGCTGATCCTGGGACTCCAGCGGGGAAGGTATATCCGGATTTCGAATATCGAGTCGGAGACTGTCCCGGTGGATCCGCGGGAGGGAAGCTTCCGGGTGCGCGGGTACTGATTGGGGGAAGACATTCCGGAATCCGAAAGACTATGGGAGGAACAGGAGTTTTCAATATGAATGGTACAGACAGTATCTGTGAGGAGATGCACCGGGCCTGGGGCCGTAAAGCGCCGGTGAGGATCGGGCGCGACCCGGAGCACGGCGCCGCGGTGATGATCCCGGTCCTGGACGGCCCGGGCGGCCCGGAGATTCTTTTTGAGATCCGTGCGGGCAGCGTGCGGCAGCCCGGGGAGGTCTGCTTTCCCGGAGGCGGCATCGAGGCGGGGGAAAGCCCGCGGGAGACGGCAGTCCGGGAGACGGCCGAAGAGCTGATGATACGGAAAAAGCAGGTGCATGTCCTCTCCCCGATGCATGAGATGGCGGCCCACGGCGGGCGCACGGTGTGGTCATATCTGGCGAAGATAGAAGGCTACGGGGGAACCTTTGACCCGGAGGAGGTGGCAGAGACATTTACCCTGCCGCTGTCCACGCTTCTCTCCTGCGTCCCGGAAGAATATACGGTGGAGCAGGTACAGGTGCGGGGGGAGGATTATCCCTATGACCTTATCCCGGGGGGAAAGAACTATCCCTTCCGGGGCGCGAAGCGCAAGGCCTATTTTTACCGCTTTGAGGTGAAGGGGAGGGAAGTCGTCATCTGGGGAATGACGGCTTCTCTCCTGCATGAATTCCTGGAGCGCTTCCGGAAAGAATTCGGATGATATGACGTTTTTTGGACGGCACTCTGCTATGGTAAACCGGTAAATACACAAAGTATCTACGGCCGGAACAGGGAGGAC
>ONXW01000170.1 GCA_900321915.1 uncultured Eubacteriales bacterium | reverse complement strand
ATCGGCACGTGCATTGCCGCAATGGTCATCTGCGGACTGTATCTGGGGTTCGAGCACGGGGCCGGGGCTTACACGCCCCACAAATGCCTGATCATCGCGCTGATGGTCCTGTACAAGGTAATTGATGCCTTTGCAGACGTATACGAGTCGGAATTCCAGAGGGACGGGCGGCTGTACCTGACGGGAAAGTCCCTGACCTTCCGCACCCTGCTCTCGGTGGCGGCCTTCCTGGGATTCCTCATCCCGACAAAGCAGCTGGTGCCCGCCTGCCTCGCGGCGGTTACGGCCCAGGCCGCCGGCGTCCTGCTGTTCGATATCGTAATTATCCGTTATCTGCCGGAGGCGGAATGGACAAGGCGGCCGGGAAAGACGGTGAGCCTGGCCATGGCCAACAGGACCCTGTTCCTCTCGGCCATCCTGGATTTCTATGTGTTTTCCGCGGCGAAATATGCCATTGACCAGAATATGGCGGATAAATACCAGGCCCTCTTTGCCTCCATATTTATGCCGACCAATGTGATTAACCTGGTGGCGGGCTTTGTCATCCGCCCTTATGTCACCATCATGTCGGACGACTGGTCCGCGGGGCGGCTCGCCGACTTCAGGAATGTGGTCCGGCGGATTTCGGCGATTATCCTCGGACTGACTGTACTGGCCATTGGGGCTGCCTGGTTCCTGGGAATCCCGGTGCTTTCCCTGCTTTATCCGAAGCTTTCCTATATGCTTGAGGAAAGCCGCATCCCGCTTCTCCTGATTATTCTGGGCGGGGCATGCAATGCGTTTATCAACCTGTTTTACTACACCCTGGTGATCATGGACCGGAAGCGTTATATTTTCGCGGGCTATGTGTGCGCGGCCGCGGCCGCCGTGTTCATTTCCCCGGCCGCCGTGCGGCAGTACGGCATATTCGGCGGCGCCCTGTCCTATGTGGTCCTGATGGCGGGGCTGGCACTGTTTTTCATGGGTATGACGGTCCGGTTTTACCTGGAGCGGAGGAGAGAAGATGCTTAATTTTGCGGTGGGGCCGGTGATGATGGCCCCGGAGATCAGAGAGATAGGAGCGGAGGAGATCCCCTATTTCCGCACGCCGGAGTTTTCCGCGCTGATGAAGGAAAATGAGGAGATGATGTGCCGCCTGATGCGGGCCCCGGAAGGCTCCCGCACCGTGTTCCTGACAGGCTCCGGAACCGCCGCCATGGAAGCGGCGGTCATGAATATGTTTACCCCGGAGGACTATGTCCTGGTGATCAACGGGGGAAGCTTCGGCGCACGGTTCGCGAAGCTCTGCCGGATTCACCATATCCCGTATGAGGAGATCCTGCCGGAGAGAGGAAAAGGCATCACGCGCGGTGACCTGGATGCCGCGGCCGGCCGCGGCTTTACCGGCCTCCTCATCAATATCGACGAGACGTCGACCGGCGTCCTGTACGATATGGAGATGGTGGGCGGATTCTGCAGGGAACACGGCATCTGCCTGGTCGCGGACGCCATCAGCTCCTTCCTGGCGGATGATTTCAGGATGGAAGACTGGGGGGCGGACCTGGTGCTGACCGGGTCCCAGAAGGCGCTGGCCCTGCCGCCGGGACTGTCTGTCCTGACAATAAGCCCTGCGGGGCTTGACCGGATAGAGAGCCATGAGGTGGAATCCCTGTACTTTGACCTGAAGGATTACCTGAAAAACGGCGAGCGCGGGCAGACGCCCTACACGCCGGCCGTGAGCGTTCTCCTGCAGCTCCACAGGAGACTGTCGGACCTGACCGTGCGGGGACTATCCGCGGAGCTTTCCAGGGCGGCCGGGATAGCCCGGGATTTCCGTGAGCGGATCCGGGACCTGCCGCTGGAGATCGTCTCAGACTCCCTGTCCAACGCGGTGACGCCCCTGCATCCCACAGGGCACTATGCCGACGGCACGCCGGTCAGCGCCCGGAAGGTCTTTGAGATTCTCAAGGATGAGTACGATATTTTTGTCTGCCCCAACGGCGGGGACCTGGAGAACCTGGTTTTCCGCGTCGGCCATATCGGGAACCTGACAGCGGGGGATAATGAAAAGCTGGTTGCGGCCTTCCGCGACCTGATGAGGAGGGGACTTCTGTGAAAGTGTTTATTCTGGCGGCCGGAAAAGGAACCCGTATTTCAAGATATCTTTCCGGCAGGCCGAAATGTACCGTGGATATCGGCGGCATCCCGCTGATACGCTACACGGTGGAGATGCTGCAGTCCCGGGGGATCCGGGATATCGCCATATCCCTCGGGTACCGGGCGGATGTCATCCGGGAGGTTCTTCGCGGAACCGGCGTCCGGGATTACACAAACCCCTTCTATGACGTCACCAACAGCATTGCGTCGGCCTGGTTCGCGAAGGAGTTTTTATCCGGGGACGACTGCCTTATCATGAACGGCGATGTGTATATGGAGCCTGCCCTCCTCGACCGGATCCTCGCGGAGGAGATGAGCCCCGTGATGTTTGCGGATGAAAGCCGGAAGGAAACGGCGGATTACAAGTTTTTCTGGGAGGACGGCATCCTGAAGAAATACGGAAAAGAGCTTGCGGGGGATGACATCTCGGGAGAGTACATCGGCATCGGCCGCTTTTCCAGGGACTTTATGCCGGATTTCCTCGACAGGATGGAGGAGATGATCGGACGGCAGCAGCACAATGTGTGGTGGGAAAACGTCATATACTCCATGTGCGGGGAGCGCCCGGTATATGTGAAGGACGTGGACGGCATGTTCTGGGCCGAGGTGGATTACATCGAAGATTACGACCGTATCCTGGAACACCGGGGCGTGAAAAGGGAGAACTGATTGCGTAACATGGACAAGGGGAGACTGAAAAAAGGGATTATATCCATCCTTCTGGTGCTGGCGCTGGGACTGTTCGGGGAACTCCTGGCAAATATGCCGGCGCTTCTTTCCCCTGCCCGGAACCAGGTCCGGGAGATCACCGCGGACAGGATTTCCGGAATCGGTTTTTCCGAAAAGGACGGTGTCATCTCGGCCGACGGCACGGAGGTCCGTATCCGTATCCCGCTGGACGGGAGCTATATCACGGAATTCTCCTACGATTACCTCTATGACGGGCTTCTCAACGCGCACATCATCCTGGGGACGGAAAACCCCTACGGCGAGGCGCGGGAAAAAGAAGTGACGCAGTACTATGACCGGAACATGGCGAAGCTCAGGGAGTCGATCGTCCCGGTGCGCGCGAAGGCGGACTACGCGGAGATATCGGTTTACCGCTGGGAGCTCGGCGCTGAGGGGCTGGAGGACCTGATGGATTTTGCCCATCTTCCCCTGCAGTTCACGGCATTCCGGACGCAGTGCGTGCCGCGGGTAAACCCGTACAGGCTGGCCTTTTTCTGGATCCTCGGCGGCATCGCCGCGATGCTGTTCTTCTTCCGCGGGCAGGCGGCGGGACATATCGAGCGGGGGTTCCTGGTCATTTCCCTGAGCCTGGGCATGCTCTTCTCCCTCAGCCTTCCCGCCAACAAGGTGAGCTGGGACGAGGAAGTGCATTTTTCCCAGGTTTTCTGGATGGCGAATTATAAAAAGCCCATTGATATCACCAACCCGGTACTGCAGGAATTCATCACCGGGATGGACACCTGGCCCTACAACCAGCCGGGAAGCGCGGCGGAACAGGGCCTCCTGGACCGGTACCTGGATGAGAATGCCAGGTACGGGGAGGGGGAGCACCACTGGAGCGCGGACGTCAACTGGACGACCGTGACCGGCTATCCCGCCATGGCGGCGGCCGTGAAGGCCGCCCAGGCAGCCCGTCTGCCGTTTGCCCCGCTGTGGAAGCTGGGACGCATAGCGAATCTCCTGGTGTACTGCCTCGTCATGTGCGCGGCCATCAGGGTTGCGCCCGCGGGAAAGGAGATCATGGCGTTCCTCGGGCTGATGCCGGAACCGCTGTTCCTGGCGGGGGTCTACTCCTATGACCCGACGGTGAACGCCTTCCTGTGGCTTTCTTTTGCTCTCCTTCTGCGGTACATCCTGCCCGGCAGGGAAGAGAAGATGACCTGGAAAATGTACGCGCTCATCCTTCTGGCGTTCTTCTGGGGATGCCGGATCAAAGCCGTCTATGCGCCCCTGCTGCTGATGGGGCTGCTTATTCCGGAGGACCGGTACCGCAGCCGCAGGGAATGCCTGATCATGCGGGCGGGATTTGTGCTGGCGGCGGCCGCGCTCATCTGTTCCTTTGTCCTTCCGGTGGTATTTGCGCCGAGGGATATCGGGGACCTCAGGGGCGGCGATACCAGCGAGAAAGGCCAGATGTCCTATATCCTGGGACAGCCGCTGGGATATGCACGTATCCTGGCGAAGAGCATGATTGTGACATTCCCGTCCTACTGCTTCGGGGAAGCATCCCTGGGGCTTCTGGGACACATACGGACCATGACCCACACCTGGCTTCTGTACGCAGCTTCGGCAGCGCTGATCCTGACGGCGGGCGGGCCGGAAGGGGCAGGAGCGCGCGGATGGAAGTTCCGCGGTTCGGTATTCCTTCTCTGCGGCATCACCGCCATCCTGGTGTGGACTTCCATGTACATCGCCTTCACCGTGCCCGGAAGCGCCCAGATTGAAGGCGTGCAGGGACGCTATTACCTGCCGTTTCTGTTCCCGCTGTGGTTTATCCTGGCGCCCGGGTCCGTGCGGACCCCGCTTGCGGAAAAAGACTACAACGCCCTGGTCCTGGGGACGGCGGCGCTGATCCTGTCAGCAGCCTGGTGGAGCGATATCTACACCCTGTTCTGCAGGTGACAGTATTTGACAATAATCCGGAAAGATCCTATAGTTATCTGAAATGGGACACGGGAAAGGAAGAACGGAATGGAGAAGACACTGCATACATTTGCCATCTGCGCCTACGGGGAATCCCCCTATCTGGAGCAGTGCATCCGTTCCCTTCTCGGGCAGACGGTGAAGACGGAGATTATCTGCTGCACGGCGACGCCCGGACCGTGGCTTTATGAGCTGACAGAGAGGTACCGCATCCCGCTGTATGTTCGGGACGGGGAGCCGGGCATCCGGGAGGACTGGCTGTACGCCTACCGCATGGCAAAAGGACGGCTGGTTACGATAGCCCACCAGGACGATATCTACCGCAAAAATTATACGGAAGAGCTGATCCGGGCCTACGGGCGGTGGCCGGACATGACGGTATTCGCCAGCGACTACGCAACCCTGCGGATGCGGGACGGGCATGCCGAAGACGATACATGGAACCTCCCCTGGCTGGTGAAAAAGCTCCTGCGCCTGCCTCTCAGGCTGCGTATCCTGACGGATCGGGCATGGCTTAAAAAGACGGCTGTCCTGTTCGGCAATTCCATTTGCTGCCCGAGCTGCACCTATCACAAGGAACTGATCGGGGAGGATATGTTCCGGTCAGGGTACCGCTATGCGCTGGACTGGGACAACCTGTACGATCTGGCACAGAGGAAGGGGCGGTTTGTCGTCTCGGAGAAACCCCTCATCGCCTACCGTATCCATGACGGGTCGGCGACAAAGGCGCTTATCGTAAACCGGGAACGGTTCCGGGAGGAAGAATCCATGTTCCGGAGAATGCTTCCGCGGAGGCTCGCGGAGTTTCTTCTCCGGTTTTACGGGTATGCCAGCAGAGAGTATGACTGATGCGGGGATGACAGATGCAGAATAAATCGGTGGATGTGATTATTCCGACTTTTCGGCCGGGACGAAAATTTGATATACTTTTGCAGAGGCTTCTGTCGCAGAATGTCCCGCCCCGCCGCATCATCGTGGTGAATACCGGCGAAGAGTACTGGGATTCGGAGCACGTCCGGGAGGTGTGCGGCGGACAGGTGCCGGAAGTGTTCCACGTGTCCAGGGAGGAATTTGACCACGGCGGAACGAGGGACCTGGCCATTCAGCGGTCTGACGCGGACGCTTTTATCTGCATGACCCAGGACGCGGTTCCCTGCGACCGTGACCTCATTGAAAACCTGCTGAAAATGCTGTACTCGGAAGACGATGTGGCCGCTGTCTGCGCGAGACAGCTTGCCGCGCCGGACTGCGGCATCATAGAGCGCTATACGAGACAGTTCAATTATCCGGAAACGAGCCGGATGAAGAGGGAGAGCGACCTCCCAGTCATGGGGATCAAGACATTTTTCTGCTCCAATGTGTGCGCCGCCTACCGCAGGGATATCTATGACAGGATGGGCGGATTCCTGAAGAAGACCGTCTTCAATGAAGATATGATTTACGCGGGGCTGGCGATCCGCCGGGGATATGCCGTCGGCTACTGCGCGGAGGCAAAGGTGATCCATTCCCACAATTACGGGGCGATGGAGCAGGTGCACAGGAATTTTGACCTCGCGGTATCCCAGGCGGACCATCCGGAGGTGTTCGGGGGCATTTCGTCAGAAGGGGAAGGCATACAGCTGGTAAAACGGACGGCGGCATATCTCATGCGGCACGGCCGGGCTCTGCTCCTGCCGAAGCTTGTGCTACACAGCGGATGCAAGTATACCGGCTACCTCCTGGGGAAAAATTACAGGAAGCTGCCGAAATGGCTGGTGCGCAGGCTTACGATGAATCAGAGTTACTGGAGTGGCATATTATGAGGGATGTACTGGTAATAATCCCGGCATTCAATGAAGCGGAAAACATTGAGAGGGTTGTGCGGCGGCTCGCCGACACCTGTCCTGAGTACGATTACGTCGTAGTGAACGACGGGTCGACGGACAGGACGGCTGAGATCTGCAGGGAGTGCGGGTTCAATATGCTGGATCTCCCTGTGAACCTCGGGCTGGCTGGCGGCTTCCAGGCGGGGCTCAGGTACGCCGCCCGCTACGGATATGAGAACGCCATACAGATTGACGGGGACGGCCAGCACCGTCCGGAATTTATCCGCAGCATGAAAGAGAAGATGGACGAAGGCTACGACATCGTCATCGGATCCCGGTTTGCGGACAGGAAAAAACCCTTTACCCCACGCATGATCGGAAGCCGCATGATAGGCTTTGCCATAAAGATGACGACGGGAAAGGTTATCAAAGACCCTACCTCCGGGATGCGGATGTTCAACCGAAGGATGATCGGCATACTGGCGGAAGGGCTGAATTTTGGTCCGGAGCCGGATACCGTCTCTCATCTGATTAGGAAGGGAGCCCGTGTGGCGGAGGTTCCGGTGGAAATGGACGAGCGTATGGGCGGGGAAAGCTACCTGACGCCGCTCAGGTCGGCATCATATATGGTGAAAATGCTGGTTTCCATCCTGGTCATCCAGGGATTCCGCTGAACAGGGACAGCGCAGGCAGTGATCCTTGCCTGCAGGGCAGGAGAAGGGGAAAGGTATGACATTCACGCTTCGGGTGGTGGTGACGGTGATTTCCATACTGACCACCGCTGTGATTTTAAAGAAAATCCGGAAATCCCAGATGCAGATAGAGGATTCCATTTACTGGATCGGGTTCTGCCTGGTCCTGGTGGTGTTTGCCCTGTTTCCGAAGGTTCCGGATGTGCTGTCGGGGCTTGCGGGAACGTATTCAACAGCTAATTTTATTTATATGGCAGTGATTTTCCTGCTGATTGTGAAGCTCTTCCGGATGACGCTGACCGTGTCAAAGCTGGAAGCGCAGATCCGGCGGCTGGCGCAGGAGATGGCGCTGGAACGCCGTGAACACGAGCGGGAAATGAGCGGCGAGGAGAAAAAACATGGGACAGATTAAAGTGACAAAATGCCCGATCGAGGGCCTCTACGTGATTGAGCCCGCTGTGCACGGGGATGCGCGCGGCTATTTTATGGAGACATACAACCAGAACGACATGCATGAAGCCGGCCTTGACATGGTTTTTGTGCAGGACAACCAGAGCATGTCCGCAAAGGGAGTGCTGCGGGGGCTGCATTTCCAGAAGCAGTATCCCCAGGGCAAGCTGGTCCGCGTGATCCGGGGGTGTGTGTTTGACGTGGCGGTGGATCTCCGCGAGGGGAGCAGCACCTACGGCCAGTGGTACGGCGTGGAGCTGAGCGAGGAGAACAAGAAGCAGTTTTATATCTCGGAGGGATTTGCCCACGGCTTCCTGGTCCTTTCCGACACGGCGGAATTCTGTTATAAGGTGACGGACTTCTGGCATCCGGGCGATGAGAGCGGCCTCGCGTGGAATGACCCGGAGATCGGGATCGAGTGGCCCCATGTTGTGGGAAGCTATCCCGGCAGCGCGTCAGCGGACGGCTACATGCTGGACGACGGGACACCCCTTAATCTGAGCGACAAGGACCAGAAGTGGGACGGGCTGAAAGACACCTTTCACTTTTCTGTCTGAGTCATTCCGCATAAGCAGAGGCACTGGTAAATGAGAACGTTATTTTCCCTCTTCCGGGATGTTATTAAAAACCGGAAAATGGTGCTGGAACTGGCGAAGGCCGACTTCCGAAAGCGTTTTGTCGGCTCCTATTTCGGCGTGATATGGATGTTCATCCAGCCCCTGGTAACAATCGCCATCTACGCGTTCATTTTCGGCGAGCACGGCATGAAGAATGCGCCGCCGGTACCGAACGCCTCCTATGTTATCTGGCTGGCCCCGGGCATCATTCCCTGGTTTTATTTCAGCGAAGCGCTCAATATGGGCACCAATACCCTGCAGGAGTACAGCTACCTCGTCAAGAAGGTGGTGTTCCGGGTGGAACTGCTGCCGGTCATCAAGCTGATTTCCTGCTTTATGGTCCATCTGTGCTTCCTGGTGATCATGTTCGGGCTGTATCTCCTGGACGGGCGGGCGCCCATGCTGTCCTGGCTGCAGATTTTCTATTACGCCTTCGCGCTGTCCATGCTGAGCCTTGGCATTATGTTCCTGACCGGCGCGGTGCAGATCTTTTTCAAGGACATGGCGCAGATTGTGGGTATCTGCCTGCAGTTCGGGATGTGGCTCACGCCCATCATGTATGACGAGCATATTTTTACCAGCCGGGCCGCGTGGCTGGAAATCTTTTTCAAGCTGAATCCCTTCTACTATATCGCGGCGGGATACAGGGATTCCATGCTGACGGGGGACTGGTTTTTCATGCGGCCGACCATGACGGTTTATTTCTGGGCGGTGACATTTGCCCTGCTTATCCTGGGGCTCAGGGTCTTCAGGAAGCTCAGGCCGCATTTTTCAGATGTACTGTAAGCTGCAGTGAGACGGTCCGGCGGCGGGGAGAGCCTGGCGGTTTCGAAAATAGAAAGACATACAGGAGGTATCAGAGATGAGTATCAGAATCGGCATCAATGGTTACGGCAATCTTGGGCGCGGCGTGGAGCTGGCGGTCAAGGCGGCCCCTGACATGGAACTTGTCGCGGTATTTACGCGGAGAGATCCGGCATCGGTCAAAATCCTCACCGAGGGCGTCCCGGTAGTTCCGGCAGGCGAGATCGGCGAATGGAAGGACAGGATTGACGTGCTGATCCTCTGCGGCGGAAGCGCCACGGATCTTCCGGTCCAGACCCCGCAGCTGGCGAAGGATTTCGTCTGCATTGACAGCTTTGACACACACGCGAGGATTCCGGAGCATTTTGCCAATGTTGACGCGGCGGCAAAGAGCGGCGGCAAGCTGGCTGTCATTTCCTGCGGCTGGGATCCCGGCATGTTCTCCCTGAACCGCGTTTACGCGAACGCCGTCCTGCCGAACGGCAAGGATTATACTTTCTGGGGCAAGGGCGTTTCCCAGGGACATTCCGACGCGGTCCGCAGAATCAAGGGAGTGAAGAACGCGAAGCAGTATACCATTCCGGTAGACAGCGCCCTTGAGGCAGTGCGCGCGGGCAAGAACCCGGAGCTCACCACCCGCCAGAAGCATACCAGGGAGTGCTTTGTCGTCCTGGAAGAGGGCGCAGATCCGGCAGCCATCGAAAAAGAGATCAAAGAGATGCCGAACTATTTCTCTGATTACGATACCACCGTACACTTTATCAGCGAGGAAGAGTTCCT
>ONXW01000421.1 GCA_900321915.1 uncultured Eubacteriales bacterium | reverse complement strand
TGGGATTCGTTGAGGAGGCAGGAGGATGCACATCATCTTTTGTATGCTCGGATTTTTCTTTCTGTTCCTCAGTTTTTGCGGTCAGTTTTGGATCAACAAAGGCCGACAGATTACCCTTGTTGCGGCTATGGCCGCTGTGCTGGCCGCCTTACTACTGCGCGGCCACTCACTGTGGCTGCTGTTTCCCGCCCTGGCGCTGATTCACGCGGCCCTGGTTTTTGTCGATCGCTGGACGGGGCACACGGTTGCGGCGCTGCTGAATCTGGCCGCAGGATGTCTACTCCTGATTTCAGATCTCCCCGCGCTGTTTCAGGCCGAACCCTTCATTTTGAAGCTTCTGACTGTGCTGCTCCTGTTGCTGCTGGCGCTGATGCTGAGCTTCGTGACTTACGTGACATTCTGCCCAGCTCAGGTCATGCGCACGGTGCGGGATAAGCTGATGAAAAACGGAAACACCGCCGATGCGGAGCAGCGGGAGGAAATGCTGGAAGAGGGGGTCCGCCGGATCTCCGACCTGCGTTATGATGAGAAACTCCCCAACGGCTTTCTGGATGTCTATCTTCCGGTGAAAGAAAAAGCCAGGAAACTGACCGTTGTCTACGTCCACGGCGGAGGCTATATCTGGGGCGACAAAGCGAGCGGCGATCCCAATGCGGGCAGCAATGCCTTTGATGCCAGCCTGCCCGTTCAGCTCTCCTGTGCCGGCTATCCGGTGGTTTCCATGAATTATGCGCTATCGCCGGAGTACCGTTACCCAATGGCGATCCGCCAGCTCAGCCGAGGCCTCCACTGGCTGAGCCAACAGGGCGCTTCGTATGGTCTGTCCATGGAACATGTGGTGTTGGCCGGAGCCTCCGCGGGCGGAAATCTGGCCGGCGTACTGGCAAACATCGAGACGAATCCGAACTATGCGGAAAAAATGGATATTAGACCCGCTTTTCCTGTTGGCACACTAAAGGCCATGATCTTCGAGGGCGGTCTGATGGACAACCGCCTCTTCGGCGTGACCCACAATGCTCTATATGACTATGTGTTTTATCACATGGGACGGGTCTATCTGAGCACAAATGAGCTTATCGGGAACGATGCGCTTGCACCGTCCAACGTGATCGACAATGTGACGGAGCGCTTTCCACCGTCCTTTATCTCAGATGGAAACTACGCCACTTTCTATGACCAGGCCCGGGCGCTGGACAAACGTCTGCGAGAACTGGGTGTGACCACACAGTTGAACATCTTTCCAATCGAACAGGCGGGAAAGCTGGTTCACGGCTTCGAGGAGAGCGGCTCGGAATGGGGAAAGAAAACCACCTTGCTGATCACGGCGTTTCTTGACGCTTTGAAACTGGAGGGAGAGGAAAGAGATGGATAAAAAACAGGCATTCAAAGATCTGATTCACAAAAAAGAATATGAGCTGATCGACCACTACGTGATCCGGGACGGTAAAACCCATCCGGTAGCCATCATTTGTCCGGGCGGCGGGTACAGCCTCGTTTGCAGCTTTGTCGAGGGAAAGCCCTACGCGGAAAAGCTCAATGCCATGGGCATTTCGGCTGTGATCCTCTATTACCGCACCGGGAAAAAGGCATTGTATCCCAATCCGCAGGAGGATCTCGCCCGCGCGGTTCGCGAGGTGATGGAGCGGGCGAAAGAGTGGAACCTGGATATGGACAGCTATTCGATCTGGGGCAGCTCTGCCGGCGGACACCTGGCAGCCAGCTTTGCCACAGAACACATGGGATACGCGCAGTACGGCCTTCCCAAACCCGCCTGCCTTGTCCTCGTTTACCCGGTCATCACGCTCCACAGGGAACTGACCCATATGGGGACGCGGAATAATCTGCTGGGCAAGGATGCAAGCTATGAGTGGGAGTCTTTTGCCAGCATAGACGAGCATGTGACAGCGGATTATCCCCGCACCTTCCTCTGGTGCGGAGACGCGGATCGCACTGTCCCTCCGGAGAACAGCAAACGCATGGACGCGGCCCTGACGACCGTCGGCGTCGAGCATGAATTCCATATCTTTCCCGGCGTGGATCACGGTATCGGCCTGGCGGAGGGAACCTCCGCCGAGGGCTGGATCGATCAGGCCGTGCGTTTCTGGCGAAAGCGGAACTGATTATCATCGCCTGAAACGGGCAAAGACGCCCAGATACTGGGAGCGGCTAAGGAGGGAGAAGGGGTGAAACCTTACAAACACACCGTACAATACTACGAAACCGACCGCATGGGGATCACGCACCATTCCAACTATATCCGCTGGATGGAGGAAGCCCGGATCGATTTTCTGAATCAGATGGGATGGGGCTATGAACGCTCTGAGGCAGAAGGCGTCGCATCTCCTGTTGTCGCGGTGGAGTGCCGCTATAAAAAAGTTACGACCTTCCCGGAAACGGTGTCGATCCGGGTGCGTGTTGAATCGGTTCAGAGCGTCCGGCTCCGGCTGAACTATCACATGACGAATGAAGCCGGAAAAACGGTCTGCGAGGCGGCGTCCGAGCACTGCTTTATCGGACGCGACGGCAGAATTCTGCGCATTGAAACGGAGTTGCCGGAATTGTATCGTCTGCTGAGCGAACTTGAGAACGACCGTGAATCTGAAAACAGGAAAGCCCTTTGACCCCTCATAAATCAGCGTATGACCCGAAATCATATGCACGTTCGTACGATGGCTTCGGGTCTTTGATTGTGCACCCGGCAAGCGCATGTTCTAATGAGAAAAAATATAAAGGGTGAAAGTTACGAAACAGCCCGGCAGCGGGAAGGTCATGGTCAAAGCCCGATAGCTGCACGGAATCGTTTGTGGTGTTTGTGGTAGCCGATCGTATTCTTTCATTCTCCTAATCATTGTACTTGTACCAATGAGAAAAAATTTGAAAAACGTGATTACAATCACAACATTATCGTGAATAATGTGATTTCGATTGACTTCGCCCTTCCGGCACCGTATAATTATCTCAGAGGAAGGCTGATTTTGGAAGGGGGTATTTGATCATGGAACGATTGATATTGCGGGATCTTGAGCGATGGAAGAACGCCAAACGCAGAAAACCTCTGGTACTGCGCGGCGCACGGCAGGTCGGCAAGACCTGGGTTCTGGAGGAATTCGGCAGGAGCTTCCCGGACGGATATGTGCGCTTCAATTTTGACCGGAACCCGGAGTATGTGCAGTTCTTCCAGTCTACAAAGGATGTGCATCGCATTCTGCAAAATCTGGCGATGGCGAGCGGACAGAAAATCACGAAGGACACCCTGATTATTTTTGACGAGATCCAGGCCTGCGAGGAAGCGCTGAACAGCCTCAAATATTTTCACGAGGACGCCCCGGAATACTACGTTGCCAGCGCCGGCTCCCTGCTGGGGCTGCAGCTGGCGGGCGGATTCCCGGTGGGCCAGGTGGACTTTCTCGAAATGGGCCCCATGACCTTTACGGAATTCCTGCTGGCCGATCATGCGGAAAATCTGGCGGAGTATCTTGCTTCTGTTGACAGCTTTACCGCGATCCCGGACGCGTTTTTTGCGCCGCTCTCGGAAAAGCTCAAGTGCTATTTTGTCACGGGCGGTATGCCGGAAGCCGTTTCCGTCTGGGCAGAGGATAAAGACCCCAGAGAAGTGGATAAGGTACTTTCGGATATCATCACCTCCTATGAGAGCGACTTCGGGAAGCACGCGCTGACAGAGGACGTGCCGAAGATCCGGTATATCTGGCAGTCGCTTCCGTCCCAGCTTGCCAAGGAGAACAAAAAATTCCTGTACAGTGT
>ONXW01000147.1 GCA_900321915.1 uncultured Eubacteriales bacterium | reverse complement strand
CAATTATACGGCCGAGGCCGGTGTGCGCAGCCTGGCGCGGAGAATCGGCGATATCTGCCGGAAATCCGCCCGCGAGATTCTGGAGAACAACAGGAAGAGCGTCCGAATCACCCCGTCCAGCCTGGAGAAATACCTGGGCAAGGAGCGGGTTACCGAGGAGGACCGGGACCGGGAGGATCAGGCGGGAATTGTCACAGGCCTGGCCTGGACCAGCGTCGGCGGCGTCACCCTGAAGGTGGAAGTGAATATTTACCCCGGGAAGGGCGGCCTCGTCCTGACCGGAAAGATGGGCGACGTCATGAAGGAGTCGGCGCAGATTGCCCTGACCTGGGTGCGGTCTGTCGCCACAAAGGATTACGGGATCCCCGCGGACGTTTTCTCCGAGAATGACCTGCACATCCATATCCCGGAGGGGGCGGTGCCGAAGGACGGCCCGTCAGCCGGAATCACGCTGGCCACAGCGCTTTTGTCCGCTGTGACCGGAAGGAAGGTGCGCGCCTCCGTGGCAATGACCGGAGAGGTTACCCTGAGGGGCAATGTGCTGATGATCGGCGGCCTGAAGGAAAAACTCCTGGCTGCCAAACAGGCGGACATCAAGACCGTCCTTGTGCCGTACAAGAACCGGCCGGATGTGGCGGAGCTCTCCAGGGAGATCGTCGGCGGCATGGATATCGTCTATGTCCGGCAGATGTCCGAGGTCATTGAGCATGCGTTTGTGCCTGAGGAAAAGAAGCCTGCCCGCAGGAGAACAGCGGGGAGAAAGACACGGGAGGTCGCTAAATGATTATCCGGGATGCAGTGCTGGAGACGGTCTGCGGCATTACCAGCAGGCTGCCGAAGAATACCCAGCCGGAGTTTGCGTTCTGCGGCAAGTCCAATGTGGGCAAATCCTCCCTGATCAACGCGCTGATGAACCGGAAATCCCTGGCGCGCACGTCCAGCACGCCCGGAAAAACGCAGACAATCAACTATTATCATATCAACGATGCGTTCTTTTATGTGGATCTGCCGGGATACGGGTTTGCGAAGGCGAATGAGAAGGTAAAGGCGCAGTGGGGAAAGCTCATTGAGGATTATCTCCACCAGTCGAAGGCCATCCGGGCCGTGTTCCTGCTCGTTGACATCCGGCACGCGCCGGGGGAGAACGACAGGCTGATGTTTCAGTGGATCACAGACCACGGCTATACGCCCATTATCGTTGCGACGAAGGCGGATAAGCTGAAGCGCTCCCAGATAGGGAAGCAGCTGGCGGAGATTAAGAAGGGGCTGAACCTTGATCCGTCTTTCCCGGTCACCGCTTTTTCCGCGGAGACAAAACAGGGAAGGGATGAGATATGGGAGTTTATTGAGTCCCGTCTTGACCCGGAACCGGAGAATGCAGAATAAAGAAAACCCTGAGCGGCAGCTGCCGTTCAGGGTTTTTTGTCTGAGATTAATGATCTTCCCGCATCAGGGATTTCATGATAAAGGAATAAATCTCCTGGCTGCGGTCTTTCCAGTGACTGCTCATCAGCTCCGCCTGTTCCGCGTCCGGGACCGTGACCTCCAGGTGGATGAGGCGGGACTTGCCCTCGCGCACCTCGCAGTGGACGACGTAATCGCGGTTGTCGGTGCGGTAATAGTCGGAGATGGTACCGACTTCCTCGCGGATCCGCAGGTGGTTTTCGGTCAGGTAAGAATCCATGTCCTGCAGGATCTCCTGGGAAATGCGGCGGCCGAAAAACCCGAGGGTCTGTTCCCCTTCCGGGGTAATCTCATAGCGGGAAAGGCTGTGAAGCGCCTCCACGCGGATGAGTCCCGACTGGACCAGCTCATTCAGGGCCTGCTGCAGGGAGAAGAAGTTGGTGTACTCCCTGGTCAGGAAGAAATCGGAAAACTGGGCGCTGGTCAGGGGGAAATTGACCCGGTTCAGCATATGCAGAATCATCAGTTTATATAAGGTGATAGGTTCGGACATCATAGCGCAAAACTCCTGAAATTGAAATTGTGCCTGTTAATCATAACAAGATATTCCGGGAGAATCAAGGGCCGGAGCCGGAAAAACAGACTAAAGTACACATTGATAGTGAAATTATCGGTGAAATGTGATACAATATCTTGAACTATGTTTTGACGAAAGTACAGTAGGTGAAAGCAGATTATGAAGGAACGAATCAATCGTCTGGCCAGGGGAATTCTGGACGGTGAGCGGCCCAGGATGGCGTGGCAGCCGGAAGCTGTCAGCGAAACCATCCGCTACGGCGCCGTTACAAAGAGGGAGATCCTGATCAGCAGTGTCAACCGGCTGAATGTGAAGGGATTTATCTACTCCTCGAATCCCCGCGTCCGCATTCCCGTGGAAAACAATTCATTCGGAGGTGTCAGGAACCGTATCGTCTATGAGGCAGATGCGTCTTTTCTTGCGCCCGGGGAGACGATTGAGGGAAGCTTTTCGCTTGTTACCAACTGCGGGGAACAGGAGATACCCTTCCGGTTTACGGTGGGATCCGGTTCTCCCGGGGAGAAGCTCGGGGGACTGGTGACGGCGGAGGATTTCCTGCATGTGGCGGAGCGCGACCAGGAAACCGCGCTGCGTCTTCTGGACTACCAGGGATTCACTTCAGCACCCTTCATGCAGGACCTGCATGTGCGCGCTCTCTACGACGGGCTGCGCGGGTACGGGAGCCGGCAGAATTTCATGGAAGAGTTCCTGATAAGCCTGGGTGTCAAGCGGCCTGTCCGCCTGATGACCGACAGCAGGGAAGTGCGCTATGAGAACCTGACGGAGCATATCCAGGACGAGATCGTGATCCGCAGCGATTCCTGGGGCTATATCCGTGTAGATTTGGAAAATGAAGGCGATTTCATCTATCTGCCCAGGAAGAGCTTTACCCACGCGGACTTTTCCGAAGGCCTCCTGAGAATCCCCTATGTCATTCTGCCCGAACGGCTGCATGCCGGCAGGAATACCGGATGCATCCGCATCCGTTCCAAGAACCTGCGGGAGACGGTTCCGGTGATCATTTCCATGACCGGGGACGGCGGGGAAAGGACCATCGCCTGGCAGCGGGAGCTGGCGCGCTACCTGGACCTGCGCCGGAAAATAGTGCCGAAAGACGATTTCACACAGGAGATGGGGGAGCTGCGCAGGATCGCGGACCGGATTTCCGTTCTCGGCGCGGACCTGGAAGAAGCGGCACTCCCGGCGTCCATGATACAGCAGGATATCGCCGTTCTGGACGGCAGCCTTCCGCTGCAGGATTTCGTGGATGCCATGCTTCACGCGGGATTCTCCGGGGGACGTACCGGGGATGCGGGAAGCTATTATCTCCACCTGCTGGAGATTTCCAGGGATATGCTTCCGGAGGATGACCCGGAACCCGGACTTGCTGTCCTGGAACAGATCTTTTCGCGGGGATGCCGGAGCCCGTTCCTCTATGAGATGGCCCTGGCCCTGCTGAAAAAAGATCCCTCCAGGCTTGACAACCCGGGGAGCTTCGAAATCCAGACCATGTATTACGCCGTCCGCAAGGCGGACATCGGGCATGAGCTTGCAGTACGGTGCGCGGCCGGCGCGGGGAGCGTGCGCCGTCTGAACAGTCTTTCCCTGCGGCTCCTGATGGAGCTTTACCGGATCTATCCGGAAAGGGAGATTCTCACCTCTGTCTGCGCGGCCATGATCCGCCAGGACAAGCGGGGACCCCGCTGGTTTGAGTGGTACGAGCGCGGCATTAACAAGGATGTCAGCCTGACCAGGCTCTACGAGTATTACCTGGCATCCCTTCCCCAGGATTACGGCAGGCTGCTGCCTGAGAAGGTCCTGATCTATTTTGCCTACACCCAGGACATGGATGTCACGAGCCGCGAGAATCTCTACTGGAATATTATCACGTACTCGAAAACATCATCCCAGACCTACCGGGATTTTGCGCCTTCCATGGAGCGGTTCGCGCTGGAGCAGCTGTTCCAGGGAAAGATAGACAACCGCCTCGCTGCCATTTACCGGAAAATGATCGTCAGCGAGCTGATTGACGGGAAGCTGGCCAGGGTACTGCCGCCCATCCTGCGCGCCACGAGGATCCGGTGCCGGGACCAGGAGATGCGCTACGTCGTGGTAGTCCACGAGGAGCTGATGGTGGAGGATGCCTATCCCCTGGAGAACGGGTACGCCTTTGTCCCGGTATTTTCGGACCGGGATGTGATCCTCCTGCAGGATTCCTACGGGAACCGGTATCATTCCGTGCGGTATGATTCCGAGCCCGCCATGCGGGATGTGGATGAGCTGGTGGAGCGATGCTTCGAGGTGAACCCGGAACAGCCCCTTCTCCTGGCCAACGCCTGCTACGCCGCGGCCGCGAAGGAGATGCCGGACGAGCGTGACGCGGAGCTCCTTATCAAGGCGGACCGCACCATGAAGCTCCATCCACTTTTCCGGGACAAGATGCTCAGCGCCGTTCTGCGGTATTACCAGATGGTGCAGGAAAAGACTGAGATCCCGGAGGAAGGGCTCCGGTACCTGCTCCAGATGGACAAGAGGCTGATTTCGCAGAAGCAGCGCACGGAAGTGTGCGGCATCCTGATAGACAATGAGCGCTTCACTGAAGCCTGGGACATGGTCCGGACATTTATCCTGACTGACCTCCCGGCGGGGAGGATGGCCGCCCTGGTGGGCAGGCTGATTCTCGACAGCCTGTTTGCGGAGGATCCCATGATTCTGCATTTTGCCATGCAGATCCTGAATGCGGGGAAGGCGGATACGGTCCTCCTGGATTATCTCTGCGAGCATTTCAACGGCACGACGGAGCAGATGTACGGCGTGCTTCTCCGCGGGCTCAGGGAGCACGTGGAAACCTACGACCTGGAGGAGCGCATTGTCGCCCAGATGCTGTTTACGGGGAACACGGAGAAGCTGGATGCCGTGTTTGAACTGTACGCAGGCAGCATGAAGACAAGCGAGAATGTGGTGCGGGCCTACTTCACGGTGCGGAGCGCCGAGTATTTCTTCCAGGACAAGGCCGCGGGAGACCGGGTATTTGCCTATCTTGAAGGAATGGTTGACGCCAGCTCCGAGAAGGACAAGGTCCCGGACATCTACCTGATCGCCCTGACGAAGTACTATTCCACCCTGTCGGACCTCACCCCGAAACAGCGGGATGTCTGCCAGAGCGTGGTGAACAGCATGATCGATTCCGGCATGGTATTTTCCTATTTCAAGGACCTCGCGAGGTTCGTGATTATCCCCGGGGATATTCTTGACAAGGAGATTGTGGAATACCACGGAAGCCGGGATCATTTCCCGTTCCTCCGCGTGCGGATACTGCCGGAGGAAGAGACCTTCCACTATGAGGAGATGCGCCAGGTGTACCAGGGCGTATATATCCGGGAGAAGGTCCTCTTTGAGGGCGAGATCCTGGAGTACCAGATAGAGGAAGAGGATGACGAGGGACGCCGCGTGGCCGCGGAGGGAAGCATTTCCTGCAGGGAGGTGCGGACCCGGGCCCCGGGCAACCGGTTTGCCAGCCTGAACGAGATGAGCCTGGCGCTGGATATGAAAAATGAGACAGATCTCCAGCAGAAGATGACGGAGTATCTGAAGAAGGATGCTGCGGTAGGACAGCTGTTCACGCTGCAGTAGAGAGGTTTTATTGCATTATGGATGGTTTGGTAATCGGGATTGATCTGTGTGACAACCGGACGCACATAAGCTGCGCGGATCCGGAAAAGACCTGGGTCATACCCACAGTGATCTGCAAAAACCGGAATAACGACGAGTGGTATGCGGACGAGGAAGCGTACGCCCATGCGCTGGTCGGTGACGGGGTACTGGAGGACAAGCTCCTCCTGCAGATTAAAAAAGAGGGCACGGCGACCATAAACGGGATCCGCTACGACGCACAGACCCTTCTGCGGATGTTTCTCGCGAAATGCCTGGAGTATCCCCGGAAGGAATCGGGCAGGGCGGAGATTGACAGCCTGGTTATCTCCCTGGAGGACCTGGATGTCAGGGTTATGGACAGCCTGATGTACTGCGCGGACGACCTGGGGATCGACCGGAGAAGAGTCCATATTATCAGCCATACCGACAGCTTTATTTACTATGTAATGTCCCAGAAGCGCGAGGTCTGGAGCAACCAGGTGGGAATGTACAGCCTGGAGGATGAGAACCTCCGGTATTATGAGCTCCGGGTACAGAGAGGGCTCCGGAAGATGATGGTGCTGGCGGACAGTGAAAAACAGGAAGAGAGCTTCCGCCTGGACGTGCTGGAGACTCCCGCGGGGAAGAAGGTGGCGGACAGGATCCTGTCGACCTGCGCCGAGAGGAACCTGGGAAGGCGCCTCTTTTCCGGCGTTATCCTGACGGGGCAGGGTTTTGAGGATACGGAGTGGGCGCCGGAGTTCATGAAAAAGATCTGCGCCCGCCGCAGGGTATTCACGGAAACATCCCTGTTCTCCAAGGGCGCCTGCCTGAGGGCAAAGGATTACCTCAGGAGCACGACGGAATTCCCGTTCTCCTGTATCTGCGACGGCCATCTGAAGAGCGCCGTTTCCGTCCGGGTGATTGACCGGGACCGGGAGGGGCAGCTGGTGATGGCGGCCGCCGGGGAGAGCTGGTATGAGGCGAAAAGCACTTCGGAGTTCATCGTCGCGGGAGAGCCCGAGATTGAATTCACGGTGACGCCGCTGGACCAGAGGAAGAAAAAAGTGGTCACAATCCCGCTGGACGGATTCCCCGAGCGTCCGGACCGGACGACAAAGATTCGCCTGTCTCTCGGGTTTTCCGATGAGAAGACCATGGTGGCGGTGATCCGCGACATGGGGTTCGGGGAGTTTTTCCCGGCTTCCGGCGCTGTGATTAAGCGGGAGGTGGAATTATGAGCCTGATCCTGGTGAGACCGGAACCCGTGAAGCACCCGTATTATGTGGATGCGCTGGGGGTGCATATTTCTTCCTCCAAGGAACTCTGCTATGTGATATACAACAATCCGCTCCTGGCCCTGGATGGCTTTGTGAATGACCATCTGATCGCATTTATCAGGAATGAGCTCGGACTGGGATTCCTGGCCGAGAAGCTCGCCCAGTGGAAGAGAAGCCGGGAGAACCCGGATGAGATGCTGGTGATTATCCTGGAGGAGTGCTATTACTATACAGACCGGGAGATCAGCCGTTACGAACAGAGGCTGGCTTCCTTCCGCAAAATGAGCGGGACGGAGTTCATGAAAGAGACGGCGGACTATTATTTCAGCCTGCGCCAGTACGGGACTGCCGTCCATTATTACGAGAAGATTCTTGAGGACTGGCGCGTCAAAAGCCTGACGGATGATTTCACCGCAAATGTGTGGAATAATATCGGCGCGTCCTACGCGGGTATCTTCTGGTTTGAGAAGGCGCTTTCCGCCTACGAGATGTCCTACAATTTCCGCAAGGATATGGATACCATCCGGAAGATTTACCAGCTGACGCTGCTCAATCCGGAGCTGACGCTGAAGGAACGCTACCGCGCCCTCATCAGCGAGGAGCGGATGGCGGAGTGGAAAAAGGAACTGTACGACGCCCGGGAGAGCGAGGCGGCGAAAAAGAAGGTAGAAGAGATAGAAGCGCTCTTCAACCTGGATCCGATCCGCCGGCAGGAGGGCGCCCAGGAACTGGTGTCGGAGTGGAAGAAAGAATACCGAAAAATGCTGTGACGCTGTCGCAGCGGGGAACGGGGGAGTAACAAATGTATTGCAGGAACTGTGGCGCGGATGTTGATGACCGCGAGGTGTTCTGCCCGGAGTGCGGGGCAAAGATGGAAACCAGGGCAGCGGGGGATACACTGGCGATGCGCATGTCGCGCCGGGAGCTGGAAGAACAGGTGTCCTACAGGAGGCTGCGCAGGCGTGTGCGGCGCGTTGCCAAGCTGGTGGGCATTATGCTGGCCTTCGTGCTGTTTTTCGGCGGGGGAAGCTATATTATCCAGGAAGTGGTAAGCCGCTATGACGTCGGGAAGTATCTCAGCAAGCTGGGTATGGAGGATATCGCGGAATCCCTGGGCATTGAGATTGAAACTACCGCGGCCCGGGAGGATACAGCCGGCGACGATGAGGACGGGGAGGAAGAAACTGCACATATCATCTATGAGACCGACGGCGCCGAGGATGACGCGGAAGAAGAGGCTGAGGCGGAAACCGAATAAAAGCGGGAGAGGGTAAAAGAGATGAGAAAAGGTCTGGAACAGATGGACAACAGGGAACTCCTGATTGAACTGACCCGCATGCAGAGGCGGGATACATTTCTGGAACATATCTCTGCCATAGCAGCCATAGGGATGTTTATCGTGATGCTCCTGGTGTTCATGGTACTTGTGCCGAAGGCTGTCATTACCCTCCGCGAGGTTGACCGGACGGTCAAGGAGGTCAATACCCTGGCGAAAGAAGCCCAGGATTCCCTGGACGGTATTGATGTGATGGTGGGCAATGTTGACAAGATGGTTGTGGAAAATACGGACGCGGTGAAAAATTCGCTGGAGCAGATCAGCAAGGTGGATTATGTGACGCTGAACGCGGCCATCAAAAATCTGAATGATACTGTCACGCCGCTGGCGGAGATGATGCGGGCGCTGCCCTTCGGCAGCAGGGATTAGGCACGGGAGGCACGGAAATGAATACTTACTACATGGACAGGCTTGTGAAAGGTATCGGGGAGTACGGCTTTGATGCCATGCTTATTTCCCCGGGGGAAGAGCTGAATTTCCTTCTGGATTTTGCCCCGACATTCTGTGAGAGATTCCAGGGGCTCTTTGTCCGGAAGGACGGGGGCATGTTCTATATCTGCAATCTCCTTTACGCGGGGGAGTTCCGCAAGCTCCTGCCCGCTGAGATCGCCGTATATCCGTGGTTTGACGGGGAGGTCATGACCGACGTTGTCCGGGACGTGCTCCGGGAGCAGGGGCTTCTCGGCGGCACCATCGGCGTCAATTCCACGGCGCAGGGATTCAATCTCCTGGAGATCATGGACAAGGTTGACGTGACGTTTAAAAACGGGAAACCGCTTCTGGAAAATATCCGCGCCGTCAAAAACGCGGAAGAGCTGCAGGCCCTGCGGGAATCCGCAGCCATCGCGGATGAAGTGTTCTATGAGACCGTGAAGTTCATCAGGCCGGGAATGACGGAAAAAGAGATCGGCGACTTTATGTGCAGCCGCATGAAAGCCAGGGGAGGATATGATACCTGGGTTATCGTGGGCGCGGGCGAGAATTCCAGCTATCCCCACTATGCCGGGACCGACGGCGTGGTGCAGGAACGGGATATCGTGCTGATGGACTTCGGATGCGTCTTTAAGGGCCTGTATTCCGATACCACGAGGACCGTTTTTGTGGGAGAACCGACGGAACACCAGAGGGAAGTCTATGACCTTGTAAAACGCGCCAATGAAGCGGCGGAGGACATGGTCTGCCTGGATGCCTGGATTCCGGATATTGACAAAAAGGCCAGGGATATCCTGGATGAGAAGGGATACGCGAAGACCCTTATCAACAGGGTCGGCCACGGTATCGGCTATATGATCCACGAACAGCCTGAGATCAAGCAGTCCAACCCGGGACGGCTTGTAAAAGGCAACGCATTCTCTATTGAGCCCGGCATTTACCTGGCCGGGGATTTCGGCGTGCGTATTGAAGATATTGTGATTATCAACGAAGACGGGGAGAGGGAAATCCTCAACAAAACGCCCAAGGATCTGATGATTATCTGACGAAAGGGAGCTGCTGCCTTATTTACTGCGATGCACGGGGCAGCAGTTCTGCGTATTTAAAGGGTAGTTCATATGCTTCACGATAAAGATATCCGGGAACCGCTGTTTGAATACCTGGAGCAGGAATTCGGAAGGATACGGATCCTGGAAGAAAAACAGACGGGAAAATCCCGGGCGGACGTCGTCATGATAACGGATGACGGCATCTGCGGGATTGAGATTAAGAGCGACGCGGATACCTACGCCAGGCTTGGCAGCCAGGCGGAGGATTATAACCGGTATTATGATTATAACATCGCGGCTGTCGGATCCTCCCACGCCATGCATATAGAAGAGCATATCCCGGACTGGTGGGGCATTATCACCGTAGAGGAGGATGAGCAGGGGACGGATTTCTATTTTCTCCGGCGCCCCCGTCCGAATCCCGCGGACGGCCTGTACAGAAGGCAGATCAGCATGCTCTGGCGCCGGGAGCTGAACCATATCCTGGAGCTGAACGGCATGCCGGCATACCGGGAAAAATCGAAGAAATTCGTGGCCGGAAAGATATGTGCGGCGGTGCCCGAGGATACCCTCCGGGAACAGATCAGGGAAGAGCTGCGCCAGAGGGATTATACTACCATCGCACAGGAAATTGATGAGTACCGGAATAAAAAAGTCCGGGAAGCCGTAGCCCGGAAAGTGACGGAACGGGCAGGAAGTACGGCAGGCGGCCGCCGCCGGAGGAAGCTTTTCAGGTAAGGCGGCAGGATGGAGACTGGATAAAATGAATGGTTTGTTTCTCGGCCCGGGGGTTTCCGCGGACATGCTTTACGCCATGATCCCAGGGCTTACGGCGTCTTTTCTGCTGCTCCGGGTAGCGAAATGGCGCATCTTTGTGAAGGCAGGATTTCCGGGGTGGAAGTCCCTCGTGCCCTTCTATGAAGGGTACCTGACCTTCCGCATCGCGCTGCGCGGCTGGATGTATCCCATCTGTGTCATAGCCACCTGCGCGGCGATGGCCCTGATGGCGGTTCCCGGAAGGAAAACGGGGATGCTGGAGCTCTGCAGCGTTATTATCGATTTCACGGCCGTGGGGCTCAGGATAGCTGCGCTCACATTCCTGGCGGAGAAATTCGGCAGGGGCACCATTTTCATGACGGGAATAGTTGTATTCACCCAGTTTTTCCTGATGTGGCTCGCATTTGACAGGAATTCCGTCTACCGCGGCAATCCGGCGGAGAACCTCCCGCCCGGGAAAGGGTACCGCCCGAGGGAGGAAATGTCGTGATTCT
>ONXW01000149.1 GCA_900321915.1 uncultured Eubacteriales bacterium | reverse complement strand
GTTCGCATATCCAACAGCAAGGAGGTGGAGATGTAATGAAAATGAGAAAAGGACCGTCAGCGGCACTTATGATTGTTGCGATCCTGGTTGCTCTCTACACTCTGTTCCCGTTCTTCCTGGTTGTCATCAACTCCATGAAGAAAGCGAACGATATTGTGGCGAGCCCGGTTTCCCTGGCAGGCGCCTCCATTTCCCAGCTGACACAGAACATCTCGAATGTAGTCTCGAACTCCAACTTCAATTTCTGGGCTGCGTTCGGAACCTCGGCGATCATCACCATCGTTTCCCTGATTCTGCTGGCACTGTTCGGCGGCATGGCAGCGTGGGTTATCTGCCGAAATAAGACCAAATGGTCTACCGTTATCTACATGACCTTCATCGCATCCATGATCATCCCGTTCCAGGTTGTTATGCTGGCGCTGATCTCCACCTTCCGCGATGTAGGTAATTTCATCGGCATCAAGATGCTGCAGTCCATCCCCGGTATCGTGTTCGCGTACCTTGGATTCGGCGGTGCCATGACCGTATTCATCCTGACCGGCTTTATCAAGGGTATCCCCTATGAGCTGGAGGAGGCGGCGGCCATCGACGGCTGCTCCCCGGAGGGAACTTTCTTCCGGATTATCTTCCCGCTGCTGAAGCCGGTTATCACCACCGTTACGATTCTGAACGGCATGTGGATCTGGAACGACTACCTGCTTCCGTCCCTGATGCTCGGACAGAACGGACCGGTTAAAACCCTTCCGGTTGCCGTACAGGCCTTCGTCGGTTCCTATGTAAAGAGATGGGACCTGATTCTTCCGGCAGCCCTGCTTGCCATCCTGCCGATGATCATCCTGTTCATCTTTGCCCAGAAGCAGATCATCAACGGTATGGTAGAAGGAGCGATTAAATAATGAGAGAGGCAGGAATTCTTCTCGGTATCAGTTCTCTGCCGTCCCGTTACGGGATAGGATGCTTCGACCGTGCGGCCTATGAGTTTGTGGACGCGCTGGCGGAGGCGGGGCAGAAGCTGTGGCAGATTCTTCCGGTTGGACCCACCAGCTACGGAGATTCTCCGTACCAGGCATTTTCCACCTTCGCGGGAAACCCCTATTTCATCAGTCTCGATGACCTGGTGAGAAGAGGATATCTCACGGAAGAGGAGTGCAGGGCGGCGGACATGGGGGATGACCCCCGTCATGTCGACTACGGAAAGCTCTATGAGGAGCGGAGAAAGCTTCTCCGCACCGCGTTTCTGCGCAGCAGCCTCTCCGAAGATGAGTCCTACCGGGCGTTTGTCCGGAAGGAAGCGGACTGGCTTGAGGATTACGCCCTGTTTATGGCGCTGAAGGATGCCCACGGCGGAGCGTCGTGGACAGAGTGGGAGACACCGCTCCGGATGCGTGAGAAAGAGGCGCTTGCCGAGGCAGGAGAGCGGTACCGCAGCGATGTGGAGTATTACCGGTTCCTGCAGTACCTGTTCTCTGAAGAGTGGACTGATATTCTGGCGTATGCCCACGGAAAGGGCGTGCGCATCGTCGGAGATATTCCGATATACGTCGCGCTGGACAGCGCCGACGTCTGGGCTTCGCCCGAGCTGTTTCAGCTGGACGGGGACCGGCTTCCTGTCGAGATTGCGGGCTGCCCGCCGGACGCGTTCGCGGCGGACGGACAGCTGTGGGGGAATCCCCTCTATGACTGGGAGACCCACGAAAAGAACGGCTTTGACTGGTGGATCCGGAGAATCCGCCACTGCTATGAGACCTGCGATATCCTGCGCATCGACCACTTCCGCGGATTTGATGAGTATTTTGCCATCCCGGCAGGAGATTTGACTGCGGCGGGCGGAAGATGGAAGAAGGGCCCCGGCATGCGCCTGTTTGATGCCATCACCCGGGCCATCGGAGAGCGGGAGATTATTGCGGAGGATCTCGGCTATGTGACGGAGACAGTCCGGCAGCTGGTGAAAGACACGGGCTATGCTGGGATGAAGCTTTTTGAGTTTGCCTTTGATTCCCGGGATACCGGACAGGCGCAGGATTACCTGCCCCACAATTATCCGGTCAATGCGGCGGCTTACACCGGTACGCACGATAATGCCCCGCTGGCGGGCTGGTTTTCGGAGATTCTTCCTGAGGAGCGGAAGACGGTATTTGATTATCTCTGTCTCCCCGTATCTGACAAAGCCCCTGTCTATGCGATGGTGTGCGCGACCCTCAGGAGTGTGGCGAGGATCGCGGTGATACCGATGCAGGACTGGCTCGGCTACGGCAATGAGTCACGGATGAACCGGCCGTCCACCTCCGGCGAAAACTGGAAGTGGAGAATGCTTCCGGGAGAATTTTCAGAGGAACTCCGGGAGAAGATTCGCAGAACGACACTTCTCTACGGCAGGTAAAGCATATTATGGGATTTTTGACGGACCCGAACGGGTTCTTTATGGAACTCCTTCGGAAGATTTCGGATATTGTCTTCTGCAATGTCCTGTTCTGTGTGCTGTGTCTTCCCGTGGTTACCGCGGGGGCGGCCATGACGGGCCTTGCGGCTGCGATGCAGCTGATTGCGGAGGACAGGGAGGATGAAGGAAGGTCGGCGCTCAGGGTTTTTCTGCACACCTTTAAGGAGCATTTTCTGCGCGCGACGCTGCTCTGGCTCTTCGGTCTTCTGGGCATCGCCTTTCTGGTACTGTATTACTATACGGTAAATGCCATGGAGGGAGGTGCGGGGCATCTGTACCGGATCACTTTTTACGCGCTGGTGATGGTGTTTTTCGCGGGATACCAGTATGTGTTCCCGATGCTGGCGAGATTCGGAGACGGTGCGGGGAGGACACTGCGGAACGCATGGCTGATCTCTGTGGCTGCGCTTCCCTGGACACTCCTGGGACTGGTCATTCCGGCAGCAGCGGTGGCACTCACCTTTTTCCTGCGTCCTGAGCGCTTCGGCGGGGCAGTGTTTTTCTGGGCCATCATCGGCTTTGGCATTACGGCCTACCTGAACAATCTGGCCTATCTCAAGGCTTTCCGAAAGATAGAACAAGGTTCTGAATGATAAGATTACGATAGAATACGGAGGAAACGTATGGCATCCATTTCATTTAAGAATGTAACGAAGATTTATGACGGGGCAAAAACCCCGGTTGTCCCGAACCTCAATCTTGAGATTAAGGATAAGGAATTCATTATTCTGGTCGGACCGTCCGGATGCGGAAAGTCCACGACGCTCCGCATGATTGCCGGCCTGGAGTCCATCTCCAGCGGCGACCTGCTGATCGGCGACCGGAAGGTCAACAATATTCCGCCGAAGGATCGCGATATCGCCATGGTGTTCCAGAACTATGCGCTGTATCCGCACATGACGGTTTATAAGAACATCGCTTTCGGCCTGACCCTGCGGAAGGTTGATCCGGCTGAGATCGACAAGAGAGTGCATGAGGCCGCGAAGGTCCTGGATCTGGAGCATCTGCTGGAGAGAAAGCCGAAGGCTCTGTCCGGCGGTCAGAGACAGCGTGTGGCCCTGGGCCGCGCCATGGTCCGCAACCCCTCGGTATTCCTTCTGGATGAGCCGCTGTCCAACCTGGATGCAAAGCTGAGAACCTCCATGCGTTCTGAGATTGCAAGACTGCACAGAAAGCTGGACACCACATTCGTATACGTAACCCATGACCAGACCGAGGCTATGACAATGGGCGACAGAATCGTTGTCATGAAGGACGGCCTGATCCAGCAGTTCGACACCCCGCAGGTTCTCTATGATACCCCGGACAACCTGTTTGTGGCAGGCTTCATCGGCAGCCCGCAGATGAACTTTATCGACGCGACCATCGTGGAAGAGGGCGGCAAGATGTACGCCGAGGTCAGGGGAGACAAGGTCAACCGTCTGCTCATCCCGGATTTCAAGGTCGAGGCCCTGAAGCCCTACATCGGCAAGGTCGTGACCCTGGGCATCCGTCCGGAGCACTTCATGTCTATGGAAAACCTGACCGCGGACAATGCGCTTGACGTCAAGGTAGACTTCCGCGAGCTTCTGGGCGCGGAGTACAACCTCTATGTCTTTATCGGCGAAAACAAGGTCATCATGAAGCTTCCGTCCACCGAGCCGCTTCCGAAGGAAGACGAGATCCAGATTCCGGTGAACCTGAAGCTGATGCACTTCTTCGATAAAGAGACAGAGAAGGCAATCTGCCACTAAAAACACGCGGGTCACCCGCACGATAGATACGTCAGATTAAAAAGGGCGCTGCACAGGAGAGGACCTTAGAAACAGAAGGCCTTCCCGGAGGCAGCGCCCTTCGGCTGAATAAGACCAGAGAAGAAAGCAGAGAGAAATGAGGGCAGTCTGATGACGGAAGAATACAGAAAGGCGAAAAGACTTGGAGAAAAGTCAGTCCGGGAAGCGGCGCAGGCGGGGCTTCCCACCGTGCTTCCCGCCCTGGACGACATTCTGCCGGAGGATGACGGCTGCATGCCGGTCTATGTGGGTGTGATGGAGATTCCGCTCCCGCTGGTGACGGGGACAAAAACCCGCGGCAGGCAGAACGCGTTCGCTCCGGATTTTATGCCCATCATGGACCCGAACTCGGAATTCGCGGCGAAATGGGACGCCCTTCTCACTTCGCAGATGGAGGAAGGGATCCGGGATCCCATCAAGGTGTATGAGTACATGCGCCGGTTCTATGTCCTGGAGGGGAACAAGAGAGTTTCTGTTTCAAAATATGTGGGCGCCGCCACCATCCTGGCCGAGGTGCGCCGGATCCGGCCGAAGCGCACGGATGAGCCGGAAAACCGCCAGTACTTTGAATTTCTGAAATTTTTCGAAGTGGCGCCGGTCTATGAGATCGCGTTTTCCCGGGAGGGCGGCTATCAGAAGATGGCGGAACTCCTGGGGCAGGACCTGGACCATGTCTGGACTGCGGAGACGGTCCGGAACCTGAAGTTCGCGTACTCCGTCTTCCGGAGGGCCTATCTTGCCCGTGGCGGATGGAAGCTCGGGATCACCTGCGGGGACGCCTTCCTGGTGTACCTCTCCATCTATCCCGTAACAGGACTTCTGGAAAATGGAAACGCTGAGATCGAGCGGCAGGTGGGCAGGATCTGGAATGAAATTCTCCTGGCGGACCAGGGGGATGAGATTGATGTGAAAGAGATGCCGGAGGAGGGGGAAAAAGAACCCTCATTCCTTGGGATCCTTTTCCGGAACAACGGATATTCCAGGGAACACCCGCTGCGGGCGGCATTTATCTACGACTCCACACCGGAGCTGTCACGCTGGTGCTATTCCCATGAGCTGGGGAGAAATGAGCTGGTCCGGCGGTTCGGCGGCGCGGTGGACACGATTCGGTTTGATTCCTGCAAGACGGACGCGGAGATCCGGAAGGCTGTCGATGCGGCAGCGGCGGATGAGGATGTCATCGTATTCACCACCACCTCCAACCAGATGAAGGAGACCCTGCGGAGCGCCATCCATTACCCCGATATCCGTTTCTTCAACTGCTCCGTGAATCTCTCCCACAAAGCGGTACAGACCTACTATACCAAGATGTACGGGGCCAAATTCCTGATGGGGGCCCTCGCCGGAAGCCTGGCGGAAAACCACCGCATCGGCTACCGGGCGGCCTATCCTATCTTCGGCGCCCTGGCGGATATCAATGCCTTTGCCATCGGCGCGGCCCTCGTGGACCCGAAGGCGGAGATTTTCCTCAG
The DNA here is from genome assembly GCA_900321915.1 of uncultured Eubacteriales bacterium. Classification (GTDB taxonomy): domain Bacteria; phylum Bacillota; class Clostridia; order Lachnospirales; family Lachnospiraceae; genus Clostridium_R. The sequence goes on along the minus strand of ONXW01000149.1, from coordinate 3,048 downwards.
CTGGGCCTCTATGACGGAGGAACAGTGGAATCAGAGTCTTGCGGACAATGACATCTGTATCGTCTCCGGACCCGACAATATCCGGCCGGAGAGCGCCTCCAGGGAATTCGGGGTCTATGAGCGCCTCCCGGAGGGAGAGATCAGGAATCTGGCGGCTCCCTTCTGGAACTGGGGGCAGTATTATGACCTGATGCTCCGGCCGCTGGTGGAGGGGCACGCGCCCCGGAAGGCGCCGGAGAACAAGGCCATCAACTACTGGTGGGGCATGTCCGCCGGCGTGGTGGACGTCATCCTGTCGGAAAAGCTTTCCTACTATTCCCGGAAGATGGTCGGCGCCCTGAAAAACAGTGTGATTCTCGGAAGAATGAATCCCTTTGACGGGGAACTGCACAGCCGGGACGGCATCGTGAAGGAGGCGGGGACGCCCCGTCTTTCCAGCGAGGAGATCATCCGGATGAACTGGCTGAATGACAACATCATCGGCCGCATTCCGGCCCCGGAAGAGCTGCCGGAGAGTGTGCGGGACAAGGTGGAGGTCAGCGGGATATGAAGATACTGGCAGTCGCGGATACTGAGTGCAGAGCGCTCTGGGATTTTTACAGGCCGGAGATGCTTGCGGATGTGGACCTGATCCTGTCCTGCGGCGACCTGGATCCGGATTACCTCCAGTTCCTGGTCACCATGGCGGGGTGTCCTCTTCTGTACGTGCGGGGAAACCACGATGAGAAGTACGACAGGAAGCCCCCGCTGGGCTGCACCTGCATCGAGGACAGGATTTACAACTACCGCGGCCTCCGGATTCTGGGGCTGGGCGGGTCCATGCGCTATAGGGACGGATCGGACATGTACACAGAGAGCCAGATGCGCGCCCGCATCCGTAAGCTTTCCTGGCAGATCCGCCTGTATAATGGGTTTGACATCCTTCTGACCCACGCCCCGGCAAAGGACTTCGGGGATATGGAAGACCTGCCCCACCGGGGATTTCAGTGCTTCAACAAACTTATGGAACGCTGGGAGCCGGCCTATATGGTACACGGCCATGTCCACCGGGAATATGCGGGCCAGACCTTCGAGCGGGTAATAAAGCACCCCGCAGGAACATCCGTGGTGAATGCCTGGGAGCGCACGATTCTGGATGTGGGAGAAGGATCCTATCCGCCGCCGGGACAGACCGGCTCTCCCCTCTATGACCTGTGGTTCCGGGTGCAGAAGAGCCGGGGGCAGGGGAGATACAGGTGATCCCGCTTGCATTTTCCCGCGCCGGACAGTAGAATAGGAATGTCGTTTTCCGCCGGCGCGGCCGTGCGGAGAAAATACTACATGCAAAGCGGAGTTAAGACATTATGAGTACATTAAAACAACTTGTACAGACCTATAATCGCATCAGTCTCATCGGCAGGATAGCCGCGGGTATCCTCATCGGCGTGATACTGGCGCTGGTGTGTCCGGGCGCTTCCTGGATTGGTGTGGCGGGAGACCTGTTTGTCGGGGCCCTGAAGTCCATCGCGCCGGTCCTGGTGGCAATCCTGGTTACGAGTTCTCTCTGCCAGGGCAGAGGAAAGCTGGACCGACGGTTCGGGCTGGTGATTTTCTACTATATGCTGTCCACCTTCCTGGCCGCGTTTGTGGCTGTTGTGGCGAGCTTTGCCTTTCCTCAGACCCTGGTCCTCGCGACTGAGGTGGGAGAACAGGCAGCGCCGGGCGGAATCCAGGAGGTGCTGAATCATCTCCTGATGAGTATTATTGTAAATCCGGTGGACGCCATCGCGGAAGCCAACTATATGGGAATCCTGTTCTGGGCCGCTGTGCTGGGCCTTGCCCTTAAGCGCGGTGCCGGGGATGAGACCAAAAAGATGCTGGCGGACCTTGCGGACGCGGTGTCCCAGGCGGTGCGCTGGGTAATTAACCTGGCACCCTTCGGTATCTGCGGATTGGTGTTCCGGACTGTTTCCGGCAACGGCCTGGACGTATTCACTTCCTACGGCAGGCTGGTGGCGGTCCTGGTGGGCTCCATGCTGCTGGTGGTTCTGATGATTGACCCGCTGATCATCGCGGCATCCCTTCATACCAATCCTTATCCCCTGGTGTTCAAGTGCCTGCGGGAGAGCGGTCTGACCGCCTTCTTTACCAGAAGCTCCGCCGCGAATATTCCGGTGAATATGTCCCTATGCGAGCGGCTGGGGCTGGATAAGGACTTTTACTCTGTATCCATCCCGCTGGGCGCCACCATCAACATGGACGGCGCGGCGGTAACCATCACCGTCATGACCCTGGCGGCGGCCCACACCCTGGGCATCTCCGTGGACCTGCCGACAGCCCTGATTCTCTCGGTGCTGGCAACCTTCGGCGCCTGCGGCGCTTCCGGCGTGGCGGGCGGATCCCTGCTGCTGATTCCCATGGCATGCTCCCTCTTCGGGATTTCCCCGGACGTGGCCATGCAGGTGGTCGGCGTCGGGTTCATCATCGGCGTGATCCAGGACAGTGTGGAAACCGCGCTGAACTCCTCCGGAGACGTGATGTTCGCGGCGACGGCGGAATACGTCAGCTGGAAGAAGGCCGGACGGGAGCTGCCGGAGATTGTGGGCGGAACGAAAAAACTGTAAATTACAGAATTAGTACTGTGTAACAGATACTGCAGATCGGCGGCCGGGCAGGCCGCCCTTTTGCGATAAAAGAAGTGCTGTCGGAGGATTTGCCATGCGGATCGACATTCTGACCATGTTTCCGGAGATGTTCGGGGATTTCCGGAAGGGACCGGTGATCTCCCGGGCGGAAAAGAACAGGACCCTGGATTTGCGGATTACGGATATCAAAGAATATGCCGACGGGTGCTTCCGGAAGATTGACGATTCCCCCTACGGCGGGGGACCCGGGATGATCCTGCGCTGCCAGCCGGTGGCGGACGCTATCCGGGACGCAAAAAAGGAAAATGGCCGCGTCATCCTGATGGACCCTGCGGGAACGCCTCTTACCCAGAAAAAAGCCCGGGAACTCTCCAGGGAGGAGCAACTGGTCCTGGTCTGCGGACACTATGAGGGGTTTGACGCG
>ONXW01000263.1 GCA_900321915.1 uncultured Eubacteriales bacterium | reverse complement strand
TGCCGGAGGCCCTGCAGCTCTTCAGATATCACCAGATATCACAGTTTCATTATTTCACAATGTCCTCTTCACCGAAGGGATCGCCGCAGTTCGGGCAGAACTTCGGCGGCTTGGTGGGATCGTCCGGAGTCCATCCGCACTTGCTGCACTTATACTGCGGTGCTGCTTCCGGTTTCTTCTTGCCGCACTCGGAGCAGAACTTGCCGGTATTCTGCGCGCCGCACTCGCAGGTCCAGGCTTCCGGAGCTGCCGGCTTCGGCTGGCCGCACTCCGCGCAGAACTTGCCGGTATTGCCGGTCTTTCCGCAGGCGCAGGTCCATCCTGCTGCCACTGCAGCGCCCACTGCGGACGGAGCAGCCATGGTCGGCGGTGCCTGCTGCTGCATCTGCTGTGCCTGCATCTGCTGCATCTGCTGCATCTGTTGCTGCTGCTGATCCATCGCAAAGAGATTCGATGTATTCTGCATGCCTGCCATCTGCGCCATATTCATGCCTGCAAATGCCATCATCGGGCCCGCGGTGGCATTGCTTGCAGCTGCCTGCATAGCGCCGCCCGTCGCCTGGGTCATGTAGCCTCCGGCCATACCCGGTCTGCTGAGGGTTGCACTGGTCTGCAGGTCTTTGATTCTCTTCTCGTCTTCCTCGGAAGCCTTCAGGGAGCTGATACCGAAGGTGCTGATCTCGATACCGTACTGCTCGCCCCAGGTGCTGGAAAGAATCTCATTCAGGGCCTTCGCCATCTCCTGGGTGTGGTTCACCACGGAGCTGTAACGGATGCCCATCTCGGAAATCTTGCCGAATGCCGGCTGAAGCGCTGTCAGAAGCTCGGATTTCAGCTGGGAGTCGATGCGGTCTCTCTTATAATCCGCTTCCACATTGCCGCAGACCTTCTTATAGAAGATAATCGGGTCCACAAGGCGGTATGCGTATTCACCGAAGCAGCGGATTGCGATATCCAGGTCAATACCCGCATTGGTATCAACGACGCGGAACGGAACCGGGTTCGCGGTGCCGTACTTGTTGCCGATGATTTCCTTGGTATTGAAGAAATACACCCTCTGGTCCTTGCCGGTATCGCCGCCCATGGTGAAACGCTTCTTGAATGTCTCAAAGCTCTTCTTGATTCCTTCGCCGAGGCCGCCGTAGAAAATGCTCGGTTCAGTGGAAGTATCATACACGAACTCGCCTGCCTGCGCGCAGACCTCCGCGATGGCACCCTGATCCACGATGATCATACACTGACCCTCATTGACCGCGATGATGGAACCATTCGTGATAATGTTGTCGCTTCCCTTGGTGTTGGTACTCCTCTTCGCCTGTCTCTTCTCACCCTTGCGGACAAGAACATCCTCCGGCAGAGACGGACAATAGAAATACTCACGCCACTGATCAGCAAGTACGCCGCTGAGTGCGCCTATGCCAGCCTGTAAAAGTCCCATAATACCTCCTTTGGCCTATCGACCCGTTATTAATTTATGCCTTTCCGGCACTTCTGTCCTAACAATAATAATATCTGATTTTGACAATAATGTCATCATCCATAGGTATAGTTCACAGAAAATTAATAAAACGTGTGACTGCCTATGACACATTTCACGGGAAGATTCATAGTTGTGCCGAAATACAGTGCACCTCCCGTGGGATCCCGTCCGTCCAGCAGCGCTTCCTTCGCCGCCTTCACACAGGAAGACTTCGGCCCGTTTGACAGGGCGTGGGCGAGGCTTCCGTTCGTGACCGGCGTAAACTGTCCGCTCTGGTAAATGACCCCGGAGATGCTTCCCGGGAACTTCCCGCTGTCCACGCGGTTCAGGACGACCGCTCCCACGGCGATCTGGCCCTCATAGGGCTCGCCGCCGGCCTCCGCCTCGATGATGGCGGCCAGGAGCTTGATCTCCTCCGAGCGCCGGGCTTCCTCAGCCTCTCTTTCCTTCTGGCGCTCCCGCTCCTCCGCCTCGCGTCTTGCGGCCTCCGCCGCCTCCCGCTCGGCGATCTCTTCCTCAATGGTGACGCCCTTGCCGGTCAGATAGCTCACCTTCACAAAATCGCCCTTTACATAGGCGGTCTCATCATTATAATACACGGCGACCCAGCCATTTTCCCCTGTCTCCGTCGGATCCAGGGTCAGCCTTGTGCCTTCCTCCACCACATCGATGATCTCCGCGTCCTCCGACTGTCCGGACCGAATCCGCAGGCCGTCGCCGGTCACCTCGAACTGGCGGTCGCAGTTCTGCTTCGCCCAGTTCAGGGCATCCGTCCCGAAGTAACAGTACTGGTTCTTCACATAGCCGATGACACTGCCGGACTCAATCTTCGTCCAGGTGTCCCCCGGCTCCTCGATGTGGGCGCGGTCGCCCATGTAGAGCTTGCCGACCACTTCGGCCTCCTCGCTGGCCTCCGCGCGCACATTGACATACTCCTCCGCGTGGGGCATCAGATACTCCTGCCACGCCAGCTCTTCCTCTGTCAGCTGCGGCTCCGTCTCCGCAGGCTCCGTCGCGGCTTCTTCGCCCGCAGTGCCATCCGCGGCATCCGCGCCGGCAGCACTGTCCGCGCTGTCCGTACCGGCATCTGCCCCGGCGCCGTCCGCGCCGGCAATGCCGTCCACAGCGTCATCCGCACCGATGCCTGCCGCATCCGCACCGCCGTCCGCGGCATCCGCGCCGGCCGGCCTGACTTCCTCTGTCACAGCAGAAGCTTCTTTCTGTACACTCTTTGCATGTCCCGCCGCAGCGCCGATGCCCGCAAGCGCCAGCACACTGACGCCGATAATCAGGGGTGCAAACTGCTTCAGTCTTCTCTGTGTTCGTCGTTCCATAAATTCAACCTCATGAAATACTCTGCATTAATCTATGTATTATAACAATTTGTGAAAGAAAAGTCAAAAAACAGGCATTACGATGGGATTCATACCCCAAATAATGCCTGTTTTACGTTTTAATCCGGGGCCATGCCCCCACTGTCCGGCTGTTTTGACACCCTTTCGGACTGCCTGCCGCCTGTCAGACTGTCCTCCCGCTGTCAGATTTCCCTGCCTCCCGGCAGCGCGATAATCTCTTCGCAGACCTCAAGCACGGTCTTTCCGTCGGTATCCACCACCACATCAGCGGCGTCCCGGTAGTACAGCTCCCGCTCCGCCATCATCTCAGCGATGGCTTTGACATTCTTCTTCCCGCGCAGCTTCGGCCGGTCATCGGAATCGCCGATGCGGTCGAGGATGGTTTGGGGACTCGCCGTGAGCAGCACGATGCGGCTGTGCTTCTTCAGGGAATCCACATTTCTCCGGCGGAGCACCGCGCCGCCGCCGCAGGAAATGACGGTCTGCCGAAGGTTTTCGCAGCTTTCCAGAGCCTCCGATTCCAGGTCGCGGAAATATTCTTCCCCGTACTTTTCGAAAATCTCATTGATGCTCATGCCGGCTTTTTCCACAATCCGGTCATCGCACTCCACACTGTCCATGGCCATGAGATCCTTAAGCATGGCGCCGACGCTGGTTTTTCCTGTGCCCATAAAGCCGATGAGGGCAATATTCCCTGGGACCAGGGCCTTCGCCTGCACCCGCCTGCACTTGTCCCTGATGCCGGCAAAAATCTCCAGGATCTCATCCTCGTACATATTTCCGTTAAGGAGTGCGCGCAGCCGTTTTTCCTGCTTTTTCTCCTGCTCCGGCTGCAGGATCGGGATCCCGTGAATTTTCTTATATGTAATGACCTCATTGATGCAGTTCATGCGGCGGACCAGCTGCTCCAGCAGCCTGTTGTCACAGTCCGCGATATCCCTGCGAATCTCTTCCAGATCTCTCATTCCGCCTGATCTCTCTTCCAGATCTCTCATTCCGCCTGATCTCTTTTCCTGTTCATATCCTTCCTGCGGAGCCTGCTGCCGCGCCCGGGGCTGCCGTCAGGCAGCTCCTTCCATACCGCGCGTGCGCATCCTGCCGCCCATACCGCATGTGCGCCTTTCCGCGGCTTTCAGAACTCATAATCCCTGAGCGCCGGCACCTGCCTCTCGACGCACTCATAGACGACGATATCCGGCTGCTCCTCAGAGAACATTTCCGGCCGGTAATAGTCCCGGTGGAACATCACGCTCTCCCGGAACTGGGACCCCAGAACGTCCGACCACGCCGTCCCGAAGGAGTCCCGGATCACCATCAGCTTCCTGGGATCCCCGGTTTCGGTGCGGTACCGGAAAGCCGTTGCAAAATCCCACATTTCTTCCGTCATCCCGTGGGTATCATACCCCGTAACCCGGATATCTTCCTGGACGCCGAACACATCGGCAAGATGAATCAGCATGGCAAGGTCGCCCGGCTCATTGAGATACGGCTCCAGATGAAGGGGCTCTGCCGCGGGACTGCCGGCGCCTGCCGCGCTTTCTTCCGCGGCGCGGCCGGCCTCACCGCCTGCCGCCGGAATCTCAATCCCAAGCTCCCGGAGCAGTGTATGCGCCCCGATGTACGCCCCAAGATGATTCCAGTGGGTATCGGCCGGAAAGTACAGAAGTGGGCTTCCGCCGAAAAACTGCTTCGCCTCCGCCAGGTCATCCATGCCCCAGATAACTTTCACGCCGGTATGGCTTCCCAGATAGTCTGCCACCTGTCCCGCGATGAACGTCTCCGCGGGATCCCCGTAGCAGTCCGGCAGGTATTCCGGATACATCCGCTCTTTGTCCGGGGC
>ONXW01000152.1 GCA_900321915.1 uncultured Eubacteriales bacterium | reverse complement strand
CGTGATCGAGCGCATCGGCGGCCTGATCGACTGGATCGGTGAGAAGACGGGGCTCGACCTGAGCAAAGTCAAAGAGGTCGTCATATACGGGCTTAACCTGGTTCGGTATACCGTGGAAGCGACCGCCATCAAAATCGGGTGGGTCGTGCAGGATCTCGCCAATGTCGTCGGAGCCGTCATCCGTGGCGACTGGGACAGCGCATGGAAGGCCGCGCAGCAGCTGGTACACGACGCCAGTGTGGACATTATCCCGACGGCAGAACGGATGGCCGGAGAGGCCACACAGGCCCTGCTGGACGCCGCCAGAAGCGCCGAGACTGCTTCCGGAGATGCCGATACCTCTGTGAAGCAGGCCGCGCTGGACATCAATGCCGCGCTGGACAGCGTGCGCAGCGTCGCAAAAGAAACCGGAGAGGCTTTCAGCGAAGACCTCGGCGAAACCGGAACGGAATCCGCGAACAAATTCTCCGGAGGCTTCCTGGAGAAACTGTTCGAGTTCAATCTGACTCATATGCCCGGAGCACTGGGCAAGATTGTCGGGGCCGTCCGCACGGTGCTGCACCTCAACCAGAAGCAGAATGAGTTCTATGCGGCCGGCGAGGATTCCGCGGAGGGCTTCGGGGACGGCATGACGGACTTCTGGCACAGCTGGCTCGGTATCTGGCTCGATGAGACCTACGGCGGGCTGGCTGCCAAGGTCTGCGAGCTTCTTAAAATCGGGTCACCGTCGAAGGTCTTCGAGGAGATCGGCAGCTTCACAAGCGACGGATTCCTGCAGGGCCTGTCTGCCGGATTTCAGGACATCACGGGATTCCTCGAGGAGATGGCGTCCGAGTTTATCGGGCTCGGAGGGAATCTGGTCGAATCGCTGCAAAGCGGATTCAGCGGGCTCTGGAACGGATTCAGCTCGACTGTTTCGAATCTGGTGAGCACACTGATCGGCGGCATCAGCAACACGATCCAGACCGGGTTCTCAGGACTGGGGACAGCCATCGGCACGGCGGTATCCAACGCCGGCAGCAAGCTGCAGGAACTTGCCGGAAATGCGCGCAGCAGCATCAACACCGTGCTGGAGGATTCCAAGACCTCGCTGAACGGCATCGTCAGCAACATCCAGAACGCGGTGAACAGCATCATCAGCCAGGCCAACTCCATCCTTTCGCGGATCCGCGGCAGAAGCTACGCGACCGGCGGATTCCCGGAGGAGGGCCCCTTCTTCATGAACCGGGGCGAGATCGCGGGCAAATTCTCGAACGGCAAAAGCGTGGTTGCCAACAATAAACAGATCACGGACGGCATCGAGGAGGCAGCCTACCGCGGATTCATGCGCGGCATGGCAGCCAGCAACAGCATGGGCGGCGGCAATGAACAGCCAATCAACGTCTACGTCGGAAACGAGAAAATCTATTCCGGCTTCACCAAGTGGAACCGGCAGCAGCAGCTGATCGCAGGGGGGAGGGCATAATTCATGAGTATCGGGAAACTCAGCAGTCACTGGAAAGTCAACGGTACGGCGATTTATGAACCTGCCCCCGATACGCATATCCTGCACACCTCCATCTCGTCGGCGGACAGCGGGCGCACCGAGGACGGGTACATGCATATCACATGGGTGCGGACGGACATGGTCAAGATCAATCTGATCTGGAAGGCCCTGACGGGACTGGAGGTTCAGAATCTGGTCACACTGATGCAGGGGAAAGAGTTCACGCTGACCTACTATGAATACGGTCAGGAGCACACGGCGGATGTGTACGTATCGGAAGTCAACTACGACAAGCACACGGACGCGCTGTACACGGAAGAGGGCGGCATCTGCATCAACGTCAGCGCCAATGCCGTGGAACTGTGAGGGAGAGCCATGTATGACGCGGGAGCAGGATATCTGGACGCCATCCAGAGCAGGAATCTGCGGAAGGAATGGTACGGCGACATCACGCTGAACAACGGGGTCACGATCTCCTTTGACAAGACGAACCTCAAGGACGGTTTCGGGGAACTGACGATGCGGAGTTCCTCAGACAGCGCCATCGACGTCGGGACGGTCTATGCCTCGTCGCTTACGCTGCAGTTCAAGAACCTCGGCGTGGACCGGTACGCGCTGATAGACGCGGAACTCATCCTGATGGCGGACATCATCCACATGGGGCATGCGTCCGTGGCAAGCTGGTCGGACGTGGGTGAGCATACGTGGAGCGACTACGCCAGCACGATCTGGTCCGGCATTGTGAACACGGACACGCACTACCGGTTCCCGATGGGCGTGTACATCATCAAGGAATCCATGCAGACGCAGGACAGCATCAAGATCACGGCCTATGACCGGATGCTGCTGCTGGACAAAGAACTGCCGGGTACAATGGACGACAACACGAAGACACCGTATGCGTGGATCGCAACGGCCTGCGCGGCCTGCGGCATTCCGCTGGGGACGAGCCGGTATGACTTCTATGCTATGCCGAACGGGCAGAAGACGGTGAAGTTCGCTAACTCCGACACCGAGACGAAAACATGGCGGGATCTCGTGGCTGGGGCTGCGGCGCTGATGGGGGCAAATCTCGTCATGGACCGGCACGGACAGCTTACGGCGCGTCGGTACAGCCCTTACGCGAGGGACGCGGTCACGGCGGGCGGACGCTATTCCTCGGACTTCAGCGACTATCAGAGCTACTACACCGGCGCGTATCTGAATTACCGCGAGGGCGGGGTGCAGGACTACCAGACCAATGCATCGAGCGCAGCGGAGGACACGGGACTGAGCTATGACCTTGGTTACAATCCCTTCCTGCAGATCACTGATGACACGGAGCGTAACGCCATGCTGAAGGCCTTCATCGATGGGCAGAAAGGGCTGACTTTCTCGCCCTTCCGTGTGAGTATCCCGACCGACCCGCGCTACGATCTGATGGACACGCTGGTGTTCTACGACAATCAGGCGGACAGCGACAATGACATCGCGCCGATTACCTCCATCGTCTATCACATCGGAGGGAAGACGGATCTGTATTGCGGCGGGGAGAACCCGGCACTGCAGGAGGTGCGGTCGAAGGAAGCCAAGACCCTCGAGACGATGGACAGCGGCGGAAACGCATGGTACGACGACCACTTCTTCATGGCAGTCGGTAGCGCACCGGCGAGTGACAGCGTTCTGAACGCTGGAACAGCGGTGAAGGTCGGCGAAGTCCTGTTCAGCGCACAGGAGGAACTGGTCACGGTGCAGATCGCGTATTCGGCGACATACACACTGAGCGCGGACTGCGCGGTGAAGGCGGAGATCTTTGTGGACGAGGACAGCGTATACACGGTGCGGGACAGCCAGCATAGTGGCGTCAATACGCTGACGGTCGTGACCGGCTATGATTTCAAGGGCAAGGGAAGCCACAGAGCCAGCGTGTATCTCACGGCAGCGGGGGCATAAGAGATGGCAAACGAGACATTGAGCATTCTGAAGGATCAGGCGCGGCTGACGGTGATCGGAAAGAGCAAGGCAGATACCTATATTGACAGCGGCCTTGGGCTTGATCTTGGCGATCTGCCTTCACTGGATCTGGATTCGTTTGACCTGAACTGGCAGATCGACGTGCCAGACCCTGAAAATCTGCCGGATGAAATACGGATCATCAGCCCGCCATACAAAACAGAATACCGAGACGGTGAAAAGATTGATCTCAGTGGTGCGATTGTTGGTGCTTATAAAAACGGTTATATCTGGACAAGTACCAAATACCCTAACGGGCATATCCCGCTTGGAGAATTGATTGTCAGCCCATTAATAGCAACAGACGCTAATATGCCATTTGTCGAAAACGAAGGATATTATACGCAAACTACAACGTACTATTACAACAGAAATTATGAGCCAGACCGTATTGTCACAACTACTTACACTGAAGAGTTCAAAAGAAAAACTTACGGACCCAGATTGCCAGAAGAATCGCCTTTCATTATTTTTTCAGATCGTTATCCTATGGTATGGGAACGAGACAATCAGGGAAACCCGGTTGTAACGGTACACGCAAGAAGTATATGGTATGCTTCGGATCACGCTGTATGGAACGATCATATATATACTCAAGACGGGAAAACGGTCCATTATGGTGGCCCGTATAGTGGGGGTCTTGATGAATGTACGGTATTGGACAGCACAAAAAATCACTACATAAGCATACAATATGAAACGAATATTCCGGTCGCTATTAATCATGATAGTGTAGAAGATCCTATAGAAGTGGACAAATTCGCTTGGAATGCTATTTTTGGTGAGAACGGTGAAGAAATAACAATATCGTGGGCAAGGCCGGATGATCATCAGATTTTGACAACTTCCTTTAATGTCGCACCCTATATTGGAGACTGAGAGGTGGAATATGGCGACACAGACAACACATTACAATCTGACAAAACCGGAAATGAGCGACACGGTGGGCGCGGACATCCCGGCGCTGGCGGAAAATTTTGAGACCATCGACACGCATCTTTACAATGCCAACTCTAAAACAGGCGTTCCTTCCGGCGGCACAACGGGTCAGGTGCTTACGAAAACATCGGAAGGAATCGGATGGGAAGATCCAAGCGGCGGTGGCGGCGGTGGCGGCGGAGGACTGCCAAGCGGCGGGACAGCCGGTCAAGTGCTTACAAAGACAGCGAATGATGCGGCATGGATGGATGCACCGAAAGAACTGCCAACAAGCGGCAATATGGGGATGGTGCTGACGCTTTGGACCAACAATAACCCGGAATGGAGACACCCGACTATGGTTTTACCGTCCGGAGGAAGTGAAGGTCAGGTTCTTACGAGAACGGGATATTCTGCTGTATGGAAAAATGCTCTTCCGGCAGTAACTTCAGCAGATGCCGGGAAAGTCCTGATGGTCGACGCAGACGGCAATTGGGTTGTTGCCTCTCTGCCATAAAATATCAAATGTATAATGATTAGAGCAATTACGGTCTACGGATGGCTCAAGAAAATCAGGAAAAACAAGTGAGGTGATGAACCGATGGCGGAAGTCAGCAATGAAATCAGCGTGGCGTTCGGGGCGCTGAAGACGAAGACGACAGGAGGTATCTACCGGCTGGACG
>ONXW01000192.1 GCA_900321915.1 uncultured Eubacteriales bacterium | reverse complement strand
TCCCGCAGAATCTGGGCCCCGACCCAGTATTCCCGGAGATCCGGCGCAAATCCCAGCTTCACGTTGGCGTCCACCGTATCGTACCCCTGCTCCTGCAGGGCGTAGGCCTTGATCTTGTTGATGAGGCCGATGCCCCGGCCCTCCTGGCGCATGTAGAGGATGATGCCCCGGCCTTCCTTCTCCACCATCCGCATGGCGGTCTGCAGCTGCAGGCCGCAGTCACAGCGGAGCGACCCGAAGGTGTCCCCCGTGAGGCACTCGGAGTGGACGCGGCAGAGGACATTTTCCCCGTCGCCCAGGTCGCCCTTCAGGAGGGCTACATGGTGCTCCCCGGTGATGTCGTTGATATACCCGAACATCCGGAATTCCCCGTATTTGGTGGGAAGCTTCGCCTCCGCCTCCCGGATGACGTGGCTCTCGTGGATCCGGCAGTAATCCTGCAGCTCCTTGATGGTGATGAAGGTCAGGTTGTATTCTTTCGCAAGCTCCCAGAGCTTCGGCGTCTGCATCATGGTGCCGTCGTCATCCATGATCTCGCAGCACACGCCGCACTGGGTGAGCCCGGCAAGCCGGAGAAGATCAACCGTCGCCTCGGTGTGGCCGTTCCGCACGAGCACGCCCCCGCGGCGGGCAATCAGCGGGAAGACATGGCCCGGCCGGCGCAGGTCCTGCGGTTTTGTCGCCGGGTCCGTGCACTTCATCATCGTGAAGGACCTCTCCTTGGCGGAGATGCCGGTGGTGGTCTCCACATGATCTATGGAAACAGTAAATGCCGTCTCATGGTTGTCTGTGTTTTCCGAAACCATGGGCGGAAGGCCCAGCCTCCCCGCGACCTCGATACTCATGGGCGTACAGATAAGGCCTTTTGCCTTGCTGGCCATGAAATTGATGTTTTTCTGCGTGGCAAATTCCGCCGCGCAGATCATATCCCCCTCATTCTCCCGGTCCGGGTCGTCCGTCACCAGGATAATCCTGCCGGCGCGGAGCTCCTCCAGCGCCTTCTCTATGGTATCGTACTGATACTCCATATCCTCATTCCTCCTCAAAAGCCCATCTCCGCCAGGTACTCCAGGGTAAGTCCGCCCTCCTGCTGCCGGCCTCCTCCTTCCGCGCCGGTCCTTCCCGCGTTCCCGGAAGGACCTGACGGCACCGGCCGCATCAGCTTCTCGATGTACTTGCCTACGATGTCATTTTCCAGGTTGACGGTGTCGCCGGGAACCCTGGACAGCAGCGTGGTCTCCTCCCCGGTGTGGGGGATGACGGAGACCTTAAATACCCGGTCGTCCACATAAGCGACCGTGAGGCTGATGCCGTCGATGGCGATGCTGCCCTTTTCCACGATATAGCGGAGTATGTCCGCCGGGGCGGAAATGGTGACCCAGACGGCATTCTCCTCCCGGACAAGGCTCTCCACCCTGCCGGTCCCGTCGATATGGCCGGCGACGATGTGGCCTCCGAACCGGCCGTCCGCGGCCATGGCCCGCTCCAGGTTCACCCTGTCCCCCGGCCTGAGAATCCCCAGGCTGCTTCTCCGCACCGTCTCCGCCATGACATCCGCCTGGAAACCGTCGGGCTGCAGCGTCACCACGGTGAGGCAGACGCCGTTCACGGCAATGCTGTCCCCGATTTTCGTGCCCTCCAGCACCTTCCTGGCCCGGATGCCGATGGTACCGGAGGTGCCTGTAAGGGAAATGCCCCGGATCTCGCCGACCTCCTCTATGATTCCAGTAAACATGGTTCTTTCCTTTCTCCTTCCGCACACCGCGCGCAGGTATCTCCTCAGCGCTTCCGGTATGTCAGCAGAAGGTCATCCCCGATCTGCTCTGTCCCTTCCAGGGTGAAGAGCGCCGCCTCCCCGGGGTGTTCCACGCCCGATCCTTCCACCGGCGACCTGGCCTGCCCGCCGAAGATTTTCGGGGCGACGAAGGCCCGGATTTCCTGCACGATGCCTGCCCGCAGGGCGCTCTCATTGAGGGTTCCGCCCCCCTCCAGGAGGACGCTGTCTATCTCCTCCTCCCCGAGGGCCCGCATCAGCGCCGCCAGGTCAACCTCCGGCGTTTCCGCAGGATAATTCCATACGCGGACGCCGGCGTCAAGAAGCGCCTGTATCTTCCCGGCTTCTGTCCCCGCGCTGATTTCCCCCGCCGGAAGCGCGGGATCCGCGCAGACCACGACAGTGGTGACCTCCCCCGCCGTCTTTACAATCTGCGAATCTATCGGGATTCTCAGGCGGCTGTCGCAGATAATCCGCACCGGGTTCCGCCCGCCCGGGATGCGGCAGGTGAGGAGCGGGTCGTCCGCGAGCACCGTCCCGATGCCCGCCATAATTCCCATGCAGGCGTGGCGCATCTCCTGCACCCGGTCTCTTGCCGCCTCCCCGGTAATCCACTTCGAATCCCCCGTCTTCGCGGCTATTTTCCCGTCCAGGGTCATGGCGTACTTCATCACGACGTAGGGTGTTTTTGTGGTGATATAGTGGAAAAAGACCGGATTCAGGGCGTCGCACTCTTCCCGCAGGAAATCCTCCTGCACCGTGAGCCCCGCCGCCCGGAGGATGGCCGCGCCCTTTCCGCTCACCTTCGGGTTCGGGTCGCGGGACCCTATCACCACGCGGGAAAGGCCGTGCTCCAGGATAGCCTCCGTGCAGGGCGGCGTCCGCCCGTAATGGCAGCACGGCTCCAACGTCACATAGATCGATGCCCCCGCGGCGGGCTCAGTCAGGCTCGCCAGGGCGTTCCGCTCCGCGTGGGCCTCGCCCCGGCGGGCGTGATATCCTTCCCCGATGATGCGTCCGTCCTTTACGACAACCGCGCCCACCATCGGGTTCGGATGGCACCACCCTTCCCCTCTCTTCGCCAGCTCTATCGCCCGGCGCATATAATACGCATCGTTTTTTTCCATAAAAAATCCCCCTGCCGGAACCGACAGGGGGAGATAGTGCGGGAACCATAAACGCACTTTTCTCTGATCTTCTTCCATCCAGACTATACTGTCGGCCCCGGAGTTTCACCGGATCCTGCCTTTCGGCTCGCGGGCTGTACCGCCGATAGGGAATTTCACCCATCCCTGAAGATTCCGTATTAAGTTTTCTTTAAGCAGAGTATAGATCTTCTGTATCCTGCTGTCAATTTCCAATTTCTGTTCAGGACACGCCCGCGTGTCTTGCGCGCACTGCAGTTATCTCGCCATCCGGTAGATTGCCAGGATGTCGTCATAGCCCAGCTCTTTGAATCCGCCGATGGTCCTGGTCCTGCCGTAGGTGCACTCCACAGCAATGGCCTCCAGCTCTTCATCGGTGGGTTCTTTCCCCAGAAGCTCGGTGACGGTGAGAGGCATGCCCATGCTGCGGAAGAAGTCTTCGGTCTTCGCGATTCCTTCCGCCGCCGCCTTTTCATCATCCGCCTCGCAGATACCGTAGACCTTGCGCGCAAATTCCGCAAACCGGCCGACATTCTCGCTCATGACATACCTGGCCCAGCTGCCCCAGACCGCGGTCAGGGTCGCGCCGTGGGTGGAATCGTAGAGGGCGGAAATCGCCAGGCCCAGCTGGTGGCAGGACCAGTCGCCGTCCCTCGGACCGTCGCCCTGGGAACCCAGGCCGGTGATGCCCACATGGGAAATGCTCCCGCACCACATGACCTCGCTGGCCGCCTCGTAATCCTCCGGATGCTCCACGGTTACCGGGCCGTATTTAATGATATCGCGGAACAGTCCCTCCGCAAATTCGTCGGTCAGGTGGTTGCCGAGAATCTTCGCGAAATACCGCTCGGAGGTGTGCATGAAGACATCGGCGGCGCCGGCGCCCAGCTGCCACTTCGGAAGCGTCATGGTCAGCTCCGGGTTCATTATGGCAAAACGGCAGCGGTTGGCGTCGCAGTTCAGCCCCCGCTTGGTGGGCGGCGTCATGTCATCATTCGTGAGCACCGCGGAATTGCTGGTCTCGGAACCGGCTGCCGAGATGGTCACGATGGCGCCCACCGGAAGGGAATGATCCGGCGCTTCCTTCCTGCTCCAGAAATCCCAGACGTCGCTTCCCGGCTTTCCGGCCGCGTGGGCGACGCCCTTCGCCGTGTCAATCACGCTTCCGCCGCCGACCGCCACAATAAAGTCAGCCTGAAAATCGAGGGCCTCCTGCGCCATACGGCGCGCGGTGGAAAGAAGCGGGTTCGGGACAACGCCGCCGGTGGCCATGGCCGCGACGCCGGCCTCCTCCAGGCTGTCCATAACACGCTCGATGAGACCGCTCTTCACCGCGGAGCTCCCTCCGTAGACCACGAGGGCCCGGGTTCCGCCGTGCTTTTTCACCAGTTCTCCCGTCTTCTTCTCCGTTTCCCTGCCGAACACAATCTCTGTTGGTGCATAATACACAAATTTCTGCATACATCCTCCTTTTCTGGTGCGCCCGGCAACCCCCGGCACACAAACTCAGCGCCGGATTTTTATTCCGGCGCCGCCTGTTTTTCAATTGTTTAGTTTATGCCCTGTGATTCTGTCCCCTGTTGTGCCGTTTTCATCCCGTCATGCGGTTTCTTCATATTAATATCCGAAAGCCTGCGCCCAGTACCAGGAGCCGTCCGGTGCCTGGTAAGCTGCCACGCCGACAGTCATAAACTTGCCGTTCATGATATTCTCGCGGTGGCTCGGGGAGTCCATCCACGCCTGTACGACAGCATTCGCGTCAAAGTAATTCTTTGCCAGATTCTCGCCGAACATGATGGCGCTGTCGACCGTCCACCAGTCTGTGCCGTTCGGTCTCTGGTGGGAGAACTTGTCCTTGCACTCCTGGGCGCGGACCTGCGCAGCCTGGGCAAGGGCGTCATTCCACGTAAGGCCTCCGAGACCTCCCGCGGCTCTCTGGTTGTTTACCAGTGCCAGCGTTGCCTGCGCCTCGCCGGCTGTATTGGTGCTCGCCGCTGCACCCGCAAGGGCAATGGCGCCGTCATCAATGTAATGGATATCTCCCTCTTCCTCCTGGGAACGAGCAACGGCGGTATCGTCGATTGCTTTCTCTCCCTTCGGGCCGCGGTTAAGCGCGAAAAAGGCGATTCCTGCGACCAGCAGCAGTGCGATAATAACTAACAGCTTCTTGTTCTTCATACCCGTTTCTCCTTTGCTGCAAAATTTCCAAATAAATCTTATCACACATAAAGACAGGAAGTAAAGCCTGTGGTCACGGTTCATTTCTGAAAATTTACAAATCTTGATTCATCCCGTGCTTTGTTTTATAATTTTTCTAATATGAAAAGAATCACATATATAATTCAGATAGTACTTTGCGCAGTCCTGCTCCTCGCCTTTACGGCGCTCTTTGCAGGCTGCGGGGAACCGGCGCCCCCGTCGGCTCCCACGGCGCCCGAAGACCCGTCTGTCGCCGGTGAGAGGGACAATACTCCGAACATCCTTGTTCCCGAACAGGGAGGAACGGAAATCCTGGGAAATGACGACGTTTCCATTTGCCTCTCCCATCTGCAGGACGGCTACTTCAGCGCCCGTTTTACGGGGGAATCCCAGAAGGTCAAGCTGCAGCTCACCGCGGAAAACTCCCTGACCTACACCTATGACCTGCCCGTGGACGGGGAGTGGACCATCTTCCCGATCTCCCTCGGCAACGGCCACTACGTGCTTGGCGTCTATTCCAACATCGAGGCCACCATGTACGCCGAGGTCTACGGCACGGAGTTCGACGTCACGCTCGCCGACGAGTTCGGCCCCTTCCTCTATCCGAACCAGTACGTCTGGTTTACGGATCACACCAGGGCCATCAGCCTGGCGGAGGATCTGTGCTTTGCCGCCGACAATGACCTGGAGGCTGTATCCTTCATCTACAATTACGTCGTCACCCACGTGACCTATGACCAGGATGAGGCGGAAAATGTCCAGAGCGGATACCTCCCGGAGGTGGATGAAGTGCTGGATACCGGAAAGGGAATCTGCTTTGACTATGCGGCGCTCATGGCCTCCATGCTGCGCACCCAGAACATCCCCACCCGCCTGGAGATCGGGTACGCGGGTTCCGCGTACCATGCCTGGATCAGCTGCTACATCAAGGATGTCGGCTGGGTCAACGGCATCATCGAGTTTGACGGGACCGACTGGTCCCTGATGGACCCGACGCTGGCCTCCAACCAGGGGGAAAAGAAGCTGAAGGAATTTATCGGCGACGGCAGCAACTACCGCACCGTATATTATTACTGATTACCGAACCGGACAGGAGTTAAGCTATGGCCAGTACAAAGAAAAAATATCTCTCCAACGCCAGGATATTCCACTTTTTCGAGCAGCTGGGGGCGCTTATCGGCGCGGGCATTTCCCCGTACGCCGCCCTGGGCATCATGGCGCGGGACGCGGACAACCGGGACATTGACCCGGTCCTTCGCCAGATCGGGGAGTCCGTCAGCGAGGGGCGGCACCTGTCCGAATCCATCGCCGAAACGGGCGTTTTCCCCGCCTATGTCACTGAGCTTCTGAACATCGGCGAGCAGACCGGCCGCCTGGAGGAGGTCTGCGGGGCGCTGGCCCGCTATTACGAGGAGGAGGACGACCTCCGGGAATCCATCCGGAGCGCCGTGAGCTATCCCGTTATCATGATTGTCATGATGTTCGCCGTCGTCATTGTCCTGGTGAGCCGCGTCCTGCCCATCTTCGCGCAGGTATTCCGGCAGCTGGGCGCCTCTGTGAACGGCGTAACCCAGACCCTGATCAACCTCAGTGAAACCATCTCCCGGTATTACCTCGTGTTTGCCGTCATCCTGCTTATCGGGGCGGCCCTCTTCCTGTACTTCTACTGCACGCAGAAGGGGCAGGAACAGTTCCGGGACCTCATGGCCGTATTCCCGCCCACAAAGGACTTTTCGGAATCCCTGGCCCTCACCCGCTTTGCGGGAGGCCTGCGGATGACCCAGTCCGCCGGGCTTGACGCCTACACCAGCCTGGAGCTGGCCTCCCACGTTGCCGGGAACAAGACCGTCCTTAAGAAGATTCACGCCTGCCGCGAACTCCTGGAACAGGGCGACAGCTTCTCCGAGGCCGTCCAGAAAACCGGCCTGTTCAACCCCTTCTATTCCGGCATGATCTCGGTATTCGCCCAGGCCGGAAGCGTGGACCGGGCCATGGACTTTATCGCGGATCACTATAAGGAAGAGACCGACCGGCGCATCAGCAGGACCCTCGCCGCCATCGAACCCACCATGGTGGTTATCCTGTCCCTGATCGTCGGGCTGATTCTCCTCTCCGTCATGCTTCCCCTCATGGGAATCATGGCAAACATCGGATAACAGGGGGACTTTATGAGACCGAAACGACGCATCAATACCCTGTTCCTGAGCGCGCTCCTCATGGTCATCTGGATCGGCGGCTTCGCCCGCCTTCTCGACAATGTGGGGAAAAGCACCGCCAGGGAGCAGCGCACGGCGCTGGAAAATGCCCTCGAGCGGGACATCACCGGCTGCTACGCCCTGGAGGGGGCCTACCCCCCGGACCTGCAGTATCTCCGGGACCACTACGGCCTTACCTGGGATGAAAGCCTGTTCTTTGTGGACTACCGGCCCGTCGCATCAAATATCCGCCCCTACTATATTATTATCAACCTGACCGATGAGGCCGGACCCGACAGGGATTTCACCGGCCGTGACGCCGGAGGCAGCCTATGAAATACCAGAATGACCGGCACTCCATGGATATCGTCTTTGTCCTGCTGGTATTTGCCAGCTTCATGATCACCGCGACGCTGCTCATTTCCCTCGGAACCAATGAGTACCGCCGCATTGCCGCTTCCATGCAGCAGAATGACAATGTCCGGCTCCCGTCGGCCTACGTGACCCAGAAGGTCCGGCAGTGCCGCACGGAGGACGCCGTCCATGTCACAGAGCTGGACGGTTCCCCGGCCCTGACCCTCCGGCAGGAGATCGGCGGCAAAAACTACGTCACATGGCTGTACACGAGGAAGGGCACGCTCCGGGAGCTCCTTGTGCCGGAGGGGAACAGCGATTTCGAGCCCGCCACGGGCACCCCGGTCCTTCCCATACAGGACCTCTCCTTTGAGGAGCTTGGTCCCGGGGTGGTCCTGGTAAGCCTCACGCCGGAGGACGGATTTAAAGAGACATTTATTGTGACGACGGCACCCCGCTGAGAGAAAGGCAGGCAGCATGGCAAATCGTAGCAGTCGCGGGTCGGGCTCGTCCCTCTTTCTTATCGAGCTCATCATATCCATCGCATTTTTCTCGCTGGCGGCCGTAGTCTGCCTCCAGCTTTTTTTCCGCGCCCATGTGATGAGCCGGCATGCGGCGGACCTGACGGAGGCTGTGCGTCTCTCCCGGACAGCGGCGGAATGCTATATCGCCGCGGACGGGGAGGAAGCGGAATTCCACCGCCTTCTCGCGCTCTGTGAGGACGGGACGGAGTCTGAGGCCCGCTGCGCGGCTTCCTACACCATAGACGGCGATGTGCTCCACATCGATGTCCAGAATACAGAGGACGGGAATTCCGTCTATACGCTGGATGTCAGGCATTACCGCCGGAAAGGAGGGGATGACCGTGAGCCGCAGTAAGCGCATTACCACCGTCAACGGCGGTGTCTCCCTGATTCTTCTCCTGTTCATCCTCCTGAGCCTGGTCTGCTTCGCCACGCTCTCCATCGCCAGCGCCCGCGCGGACGAGAAGCTGAGCGAAAAGTACCGGCAGCAGAATGACGACTATTACCTGGCCAGGAATGAAGCCCAGGCGTATCTCGAGGAGACGGATGAAGAGCTCTCCCGGATATACGCCTCCTCCGCCTCCGAGGCGGAATACTTTGCCGGCGCCGGCGGCAGCACCCGGACGGAGCGCTTTTCCGCCGGGGAAAACTTCGACCTTATCCTCACGCTGACGATCCTTTACCCGGCGTCGGAGGAAGGCCCCTTCTACCGGCTTACGGGCGAAAAAACAGAGAGCACCGTCACTTATGAATATGACGATACTCTCTCCGTTGTCCGTTAACCGGATTCTTCCTGTTTTTTCAGCGCGGGACCGGCGCTTCTTACCAGCGGAACCCGCTGCCCGTATTTCCAGCCGCGCGGCCGAGTCTCGACTCGGCCGCCGTTTTGTCTGTGACAAACTCCATGGCCGTTTCCTTCGTGATAATTCCGCGGGATGCCGCGTCCGTCAGGGCCTCATCCATCGTGATCATGCCCTGCTTCCGGTTGGTCTGCATCGTGCTGGGAATCTGGAATATCTTATTTTCCCGGATCAGGCTCCGGATGGCCGGCGTGCAGTGCATGACCTCAAAGCAGGCCACGCGCCCGCTGCCGTCCGCTTTCGGCAGAAGCCTCTGGGATACCACCGATTCCAGGACGATGGCCAGCTGTGTCCGCAGCTGCTCCTTCTGTCCCTCCGGAAAGACATCGATGATACGGTTGATGGTCGACGCCGCCGTGCTGGTGTGCAGGGTGGAGAATACCAGGTGTCCCGTCTCCGCCGCGGTGATGGCTGTGGAGATGGTCTCCAGGTCGCGCATCTCACCTACGAGGATGACATCGGGGTCCTCACGGAGCGCCGCCCGCAGCGCCGTCACGAAGCTGTGGGAATCCAGGCCGATCTCCCTCTGGTCCACCAGGGAAAGATTGTGGCGGTACAGGTACTCAATCGGGTCCTCCAGGGTCAGGATATGACACCGGCGGTTGTTGTTGATCTTCTGGATAAGCGATGCCAGGGTCGTGGACTTGCCGCTTCCCGTCGGCCCCGTCACCAGGACCAGGCCGCTCTTCTTCTTATACAGGTCGATAACGCTCTCCGGCAGTCCCAGCTCTTCGGGCTCAGGCACCCGCGTATTCATGATTCGGATGGCCGCCGCGTAGGAACCGCGCTGGCTGTATACATTGATTCTAAAGCGTCCCAGGTCCGGCACACCGAAGGAGAGGTCCACCTCCCCGTTGCTCTTCAGGGTCTGCACCTGTTCTTCATTCATCACGCTGAGAAGCAGCCGCTTCGTGTCATCCGGCATCAGCCGCGGCTGATCCTCCATGTGGATCAGCTGGTTATTCACGCGAATCACGGGCACCGTGGCAACGGAAATATGAAGGTCCGAGGCTCCCTGCGCCCGGGCTGCCTTCAGGAGTTCCATCAGCTGCTCATTGATCTGTGCCATTCCTGTTTCACCTCCGTCAATTCATAATACATCCGCAGACACCGGGATCAGTCTTTGCAGAGCTCGAGAAACTTATCCTTCTGCTTAATGAGTTCCTCGTAAAGCGCCTTGCACTCCTCTTCCCTTCCGGGCTGCCCTGTCCTCAGGATCTCGGTCAGCTCCGACGCCGGCTGGCTTAAGGGGGTCAGGGCCAGGTTTGCCAGCATTCCCTTGAGTCCGTGAGCCGCCTCGAATCCGGCTTTGACGTCATTCTTCGCGAGGGCTTCTCCCAGCGCGTCATAGCCCGAGGTGTCCGCCGCGGCCATCTTGACCAGGCGGATATAGAATGCCTCATTATTCATGCACCGGGACAGGCCTTCCGCGGTATTAGCTCCGAATTCCTTTAAAGCATCGACTGTCAGCATGCTTTTACCTCCTTTATGATAAACTTTTCAAACTCGTCCGCCGGAACCGGCCGCGAGAAATAATAACCCTGCACCATATCGCAGCCGATCTCTTTCAGCTGCCTGAGCTGATCTTCCTTTTCCACGCCTTCCGCGACCACCGGGACATTCAGGTACCTGGCGATGTCGACGATCAGCTTCATCAGCTGAAGACTCTTCGCGTTCGTCCGCAGGTTGCGGATAAACCGCATATCAAGCTTCAGCACGTCTAAGGGAATCTCCGAAAGCATATTCAGGGAAGAATATCCTGAACCGAAATCATCCATCTCGATGCGGAACCCGGCTTCCCGCAGTTCCTCCACAATCTGCACTATCTGGCGGGAATCCTCCGTGTAGGCCGACTCCGTGATCTCGAGGCGGTAATCTTCGGGGGCGATTTCATTTTCCTCTATCAGTCTCTTGAGCCGGTCAATCATAAGCGGGTCATAGATATCAATCCGGGAAACGTTGACGGACACCGGCACGGTCACGCCCAGTTTTTCCCTCCACCGGCGCACCTGCATGGCCGCCTCCTCCCAGACATAGTGGTCCAGACGCTGGATCAGGCCGTTTTCCTCAAACAGCGGGATAAAGATGCCGGGACTTATCATGCCGAATTCGGGATGCTTCCAGCGAATCAGGGCCTCCGCGCTGACAAGCTTCGGACGTTCCCCCTGGATCGCGAATTTCGGCTGGTAATAGATCAGGAACTGTTTCTTCTCCAGGGCCTCGTCCACGCTGTCGATCAGCCGCTCCGCCAGGATCTCCTTCTCATGCATCCCGCTGTCATACTGGGCAACGGACTGGTTGAAATTGTTGCGGATGGTGTCCGCCGCCAGCTTCGCGCGGTCAAACCGCCGCTCCATGTCAACGTCCGCCTCACACTTCGGCCAGATGCCCATACGGAGCCGGATCCTGGAATTTCCTTCCATCTCGTCCCCCAGGCCCAGGGAAATCTTCCGGAGAAATGCCTCCGGATCCTCCAGGTGCCTGCAGAAGACAAGGAACCGGTCCGCCTCCCGCCGTCCGCAGAGGCCGCTCTTATCGTCCACCGCGGCGCGGATATTCCGCGCAAGCTGCTGCAGGATCTGGTCGCCCGCGCTCCGGCCCCGCAGCTCATTCAGGAGGTGGAAATGGTTAATGTCCACCACGATGGCGTCCATCTCCTCCCCCGGGTGATGTCTTTCAAAAATCTCCGCGTACTGGAAGAAATACTCCCGCTGGAAGAGCCCTGTCAGCTCGTCCCGCTCCGTCGAGCGGATGATATAGGAGTCCTCCGCCAGCTCTATTGTCCTCAGGACTCTGGCCCGGACAATCTCCGGGTTCCCGAAGGGCTTCGGAATGAAGTCCGACGCCCCCTGGTTGAGCAGCTCAACCTCCGCATCCTTCTCGGCGGTCAGGATGATGACGGGGATCCTCGCAAGCTCCGAATCCTCCTTCATATACCGCAGAAGCTCCCTTCCGCCCATGACCGGCATATGCAGGTCCAGGAGAACGGCCGACAGCCTGCTTTCCCACTCCCGTATGACTTCGAGGCCGGCCTTCCCGTTCTCCGCCGTAATCACATCATAATCTTCCTGCAGCATATTTCCGAGTATTGCCCGGTCTATCTGCCCGTCGTCCACGATCAGGATCCGGCGCCGCCCCGAATCCCCGTAGAATCTCGCGTATTTATCATCCATCATTTCTGTCCCCACCTTCAGATTCTGCCTTCTGTTCATAGAACGCGATGCCGTCCCTGCCGCTGTTTTTCACCTTGTACAGGGCGGTATCCGCATCCTTATACAGATCACCCGTGGAACCGAGACGGTCGCAGAAGGCCACGCCGATGCTCAGCGTAGCTTTCGGGACATCCCCTTCCGGGACGGCGAGCTGTTTCCGTATCAGGTTCAGCTTATGCTCCACCGTCGGCTGCAGGCTCCGGTCCACATGACTCATAATGACCGCGAACTCATCCCCGCCGATACGGCAGACCATATCCTCCGAGCGGAAGGCCTTGGACAGGTTCCACGCAACCCTCTGCAGCACCCGGTCGCCGATATCGTGCCCGTAGGTATCATTGACTTTCTTAAACTCATCCACATCGATGAGCATGAGCGTATCCCCGTTTCCCTCGTTGAAATGGGCCTTGACATTCTCAAAGGCTCCCCGGTTGTAGAGCCCAGTCAGGGCGTCGTGGGTCGCCTCATAAGAGAGCAGTTCATTGGTCCTCAGGTTTTCCAGAAGGACGGTGTTATAGGCCTCCGTCAGGAACTGTATCTCGTAAGCGCCCGTCATGGGAAGTTCTTTCTGTTCCTTGATTCCCTCCACGCACTTCCTGAGCGGGATTATCACCAGTCCGATATTCATGAGCACCAGCACAGCCACCAGGATCATCATCGCGGTAATCAGGACTGTCTGCTGCCGGAGGAGCCGTACCAGATCTTCGGCGCTTTCTGTCTGCTGGGCGCGGGTTTCCTCCACCAGGGCTTTCACGCATCTGTCGACATTGATGCTGACCATGCGCTTCATCTCATAATAATCATTGTTAAAAACCAGATCCTGCGCCGCCGCGATCTTCTCGCTGTCAGAGAGCGCCGCATCCTTCTCCGTCAGTTTGGTCTCCTGCAGTGCCATCGGCAGCAGTTCCGCCGGAATGTCATTCGCCTCAGCGGCCAGGCGCATGGAATAGCGTTCCAGCTGTATCAGCTGGTTTGAATATCCCAGAGCGTCGCTCAGATAGCGGTACGCCTCTTTTCCCGTCAATTCCTGCCCCATATGCTCCAGGGCATGGTCCCGCCGCTTCGT
>ONXW01000155.1 GCA_900321915.1 uncultured Eubacteriales bacterium | reverse complement strand
TCCGCCTCAAACAGCTGGTGTTCCGGGTACTGGAAGACCAGGCCCACCTTTCCCCGCAGGTCCTTCATCTGATAGCCGTCGCTGTATATGCTTTTTCCATTGAAGAGAATGTCTCCGCCCGTCGCGTGAAGCAGCCCGTTCAGGTGCTGTATCAGCGTGGACTTGCCGCAGCCGGTATGTCCGATGAGCCCGACAAATTCTCCGTCATTTATCTCAAAGCTTACGTCCCTGAGCGCCGTTTCCTCCATCGCGGTCCCGGCGTTATAGACATAGCTTATATGTTCTGCGCGGATTCCCATGATCCCTTACTCCCTGAGCGCCAGAAGCGCTTCCACCAGTTCTTCTCTGTGCAGTATTCCTTCCGGAAGCGGAATTCCCATCTGCCGGAGCTTCCATGCCAGTTCCGTCACCTGCGGCACGTCCAGCTCCAGCTTTTTCAGCTCTTCTGCCCTGGAGAATATCTCCTTCGGCGTCCCGTCCATGACAATCTTTCCGTCGCTCATGACAATCACGCGGTCCGCATCCACCGCCTCTTCCATGTAGTGCGTGATAAGGAGGATCGTGATCCCTTCCTTCCGGTTCAGCTCATGGATCGTCCGGATAACCTCTTTTCTGCCGTTCGGGTCAAGCATGGCCGTGGGCTCGTCCAGGACGATACAGTCAGGCTTCATCGCCAGCACGCCGGCGATGGCTACCCTCTGCTTCTGTCCGCCGGACAGCCGGTTGGGCGAGGAATATCTGTATGCGGTCATGCCCACCGCCTCCAGCGCGCTCTCGACCCGGCGGTATATCTCCTCTGTGGGGATACCGATATTCTCAGGGCCGAATCCCACATCTTCTTCCACCACATTGGCGATAATCTGGTTGTCGGGGTTCTGGAACACCATTCCCGCTGTCCTGCGCACGTCCCAGATACGCTCCTCATCCCGGGTGTCAATACCCTCAACCCAGAGCGTCCCCTCCGTCGGAATGAAGATACCGTTGATCTGTTTGGCGAGCGTGGATTTCCCGGACCCGTTATGGCCCAGTATGGCCACAAAGCTCCCCCGCTCCACAGAAATATCCAGATGGTCGATGGCCCTCATGACTTCGGGCTCTGCGCCATCCTCGCTCTGCACGGTGTAATCGTACACCAGGCCTTCCCCGCGGATTATCTCTTCCATCTGTAAATCACTCTTTCCTTCCGCGCTGCCCTACTGCAGCTTATATTTATTGTAAACACTGAAAAAATCAGCCTTTCCCGCGTAATCTGCACCCAAAAGGCCGGAATCAGCGCCTGTCCCCGCATCTGACGCAACCTTTACGCGGTCCGCGTACGCCTCGTAGATGCGGCGGAATGCGCTCTCCACCCGGGCATCCGAAATACGGTCCTTGCGCTCCCTGGTTGCCTCCTCGTCATAGTCGCTCACGCAGAGGACGACATAGGACACGCCCCCGATATCCAGGACTTCGCTCACCTGCCCGGAAGCCAGCGAAAACTCCGCTTCCTCCAGCTTCCTGGAATCCTCGTCAAAGGCCTGGCCCCTGCCCGGACTCATCTCGCGGACTGCGATTCCCAGTTCCTTGGCGAGGCTGCCGAAATCCGCGCCCTCCGCTTCCGCCATCTCCCGGAGCCGCACCGCGGCGTCCCTGTTCTCGGTGGCGGCGAGAAGCACGTGGATCACTTTAGCTTCGCTGTCGCTCACCTCCAGGTCGTCCTGGTGGGCGAGCCCGCCGGCAAATTTCTGCGCCGCACAGTACTCCCGGAACAGCTCCGCGACTTCTTCATGGGTGATCCCCATGGCCTCGATATCGCTCTGGGACAAAGAATTGTAATACTCTTCCGCGGCGCCGGCCATCGCCTTTTCTTCCGTATCCGTGAGTACCACTCCCTGATCCCCGGCGATGTAGCTTACCACTTTCAGCTCTTCCATGAAATCACGGACGTCTTTTTCCAGTTCCGCAAGCAGGCCTTCCCCGCTGCCGGATATCCCGTCCGCGGTCCAGACCTCTTTCGTGAGGGCATCTTCAAACCGTTTCTTTTCGGAAGACGCTATCACCCTGTACTGCGCTTCGCTGTACCCCGGAATTGACACCGGCTCAGGCGTCTGGACCTGCCGCTCTCCGCAGCCGGTAAAAACCGCAAAACAGAGTGCCGCAGCACACAGTGCTCCGGCACCCCGCAACCATCTGTATTTGTTCTTCTGTTTTCCCATGTTATATCTCACTACGGAATATACATCGAATTGACCACAAGTGCAACTATCACTCCAAGCACCGCGCCGCAGCCAACCTGCAGGGGGGTATGCCCCACATATTCCTTCAGCTTCTTCGTGAGGATCTCCCCGTCCAGGTTCAGGAAATCTTCAAACAGCAGCTTATTCAGCACCTGCGCCTGTTTCCCCGTCTCCCGGCGGACGCCCATCGCGTCATGCATGACCACGATTCCGAAAAGGAAGCTGATGGCAAATTCAAAACTCTGTACGCCGTATTTCAGCAGCGACGCCACCGTCAGCGCACAGACGGTAGCAGAATGGGAGCTCGGCATTCCTCCCGAGCCCCACATTCTCTCTGCATTAAAGGAGTGATTCAGGAACAGGTCGATCAGCGTCTTAAGCGCCTGGGCGACAAACCACCCGAGCGCGCCGCTGACCAGCGCCTGGTTCTGCATAACTCCGCTGACTATCGCACCCAAAGGGTCCTCCTTCTTTACACCGGCTGTCAATATCCGAGAAGCCAGTCATACATCTCCTGATACTTCCTGGCGGAAGCGTTCCATGAGAAGTCCGCGCCCATAGCCCTGTCTACGATACCGTTCCAGTCCCTCTTGCAGTCATAATACACATGCTCCGCATAGCGGATGCAGGCAAGCATCTCATGGGCATTATAATTGGCAAAGGAGAATCCTGTTCCCGTGTTCTCATACTCGTTGTACGGCCATACGGTATCCCGGAGGCCGCCGGTCTCGCGGACAATCGGGAGAGAACCGTAGCGGAGGGCAATCAGCTGCCCGAGGCCGCAGGGCTCGAAGAGCGAGGGCATGAGGAAAGCGTCGCTTCCCGCATAAATCTGGTGTGCCAGCTCATCGGAATAATAGATGTTCGCGCGCACCCGGTCATTGTACTTCCAGTCATAGTGGCGGAACATGTTTTCATATTTGTCGTCGCCCGTACCGAGCACCACCAGCTGCACGGAATCGGAGCAGATATCGTCCAGGACACACTGAATCAGGTCTAAGCCCTTCTGGTCGGTCAGCCTTGACACGATACCGATCATGAACTTCTTATCGTCCTGGGGCAGTCCCAGGCGCTCCTGGAGGGCAAGCTTATTCTTGGCCTTCTCGCGGCGGAAGTTCTTCCTGCTGTAATTCTTGGCAATCAGCTGGTCCGTTTCCGGATTGTACTCGTCATAGTCAATGCCGTTCAGGATGCCCCGCAGGCTGTTGGCGCGGGCGCGCATCAGTCCGTCCAGGCCCTCGCCGTAGAACGGCATCTTGATCTCATCCGCGTAAGTGTCGCTGACCGTGGTGATGGCATCGGCATAGACCAGGCCGCCCTTCAGCAGGTTTCCGTCCTTGTACGCCTCCAGCTTGTCCGGGGTGAAATAGTAGTCCGGCAGCTCGGAGAATCTCTGGATGGTCTTCAGATCCCAGACGCCCTGGAACTTCATGTTGTGAATAGTCATGACGGTCTTGATATCCCGGAAGAAATCGCCGCCGTGGAACTTATCCTTCAGATGCACCGGAATCAGTCCCGTCTGCCAGTCATGGCAGTGAATGATGTCAGGCTTAAATCCGATCACCGGAAGTGCGGAAAGCGCAGCCTTGCAGAAGAAGGAAAACTTCTCAAGGTCATAGAACCAGTCGCCGTAAGGCTTGCTTCCCCAGAAATAACTCTCGTTGTCGATGAAATAGTAGGTCACACCGTCATAGACATACTGCAGGATACCGACATAGCGGTTCTGTCCCAGGTAATCCATGTAGAAATGATTGACATACTCCATCTCGTTGCGGAATTTTTCATTGATGCAGAGGTACTTCGGGATCATCACCCTCACATCAAAATACTCCTTATCGAAGCACTTGGGAAGGGCTCCCACAACATCTGCCAGTCCTCCCGTCTTGATAAAAGGAACCGCCTCTGACGCCACAAATAATATATTCTTCATAGCTTACCTCCGAAATTCCCTGCAGCAACCATCTGAAACAACTGAAAAGCAACACTGTCCTACTTTCTATTCTATCCCATTCCTCGATGGCGTGCAACAAGAAAACAGAAGCTACAGATTAAGCAGTCCCGTGGATTCCAGGAAGAGAACGAACATGACAACCGGCACAATATACCGTATCATAACCGAGTACATTTTCCTCAGCCTGAACGTCCTCCCGCCGCGCTCCACTTCCTCCGTTATCCACGCCGGGCCCACTATCCACCCGATAAGGATCGCGGACAGCATGGAGATAAACGGCATCATAAAGCTGTTGCTGATGTAATCCATCAGGTCCAGAATCTGGCCGATGCTTCCGTTGGGCAGGGGAATCTCCACATAGAACCGGCTGTATCCCAGGGCTACGACAACAGAAATGGCCGTGTAGGCGGCCGCCAGGAAGACAGTCGTCTTCTTTCTCCCGGTATGGAACAGTTCCATGCAGTTGGCGGTGATGGTTTCCAGCACGGAGACACAGCTTGTGAGGGCCGCGAAAGCCGCCATCACGAAGAAGGCAAGGCCTGCGATACGCCCCAGCCCGGGCATGGCCCAGAAAACCTTCGGCAGAGAGACAAACATCAGGCTCGGACCCGCCTTCATTCCCTCCACGCCGTCAAATACAAAGATGGCCGGGATTATCATCATGCCTGCCAGCAGCGCGACGCCGGAATCAAAGATTTCAATCTGGTGCACGGAGGCGTTGATGTCCACATCCTTCCTGACGTAGGAGCCGTAGGTAATCATGATGCCCATGGAAACGCTGAGGGAAAAGAAAATCTGGCTCATCGCGTCCAGAAGGATCTGCAGCAGGCGC
Organism: uncultured Eubacteriales bacterium; assembly: GCA_900321915.1. Classification (GTDB taxonomy): domain Bacteria; phylum Bacillota; class Clostridia; order Lachnospirales; family Lachnospiraceae; genus Clostridium_R. The sequence goes on along the minus strand of ONXW01000155.1, from coordinate 3,116 downwards.
CGCAGGGTCAGCCCCCTGAAATCCGGGGTCAGGTACAGGGCAAGCCCCTGAAGGCCGGTGCGCGTCACCCCCGCGCTGTCCGTATGGTGAAGGGTCATGGAGAAAACCGCGATGGCGATGATCATCACAAGCATCACGGGCATCAGCATGCGGGAACATTTTTCAATTCCCTTTTCCACACCCCTGAACACAATCCATGCCGTGGCAAGCATGAAGAAGACGGCATATGCGGCTGCCTGCAGCGGGGAGGTAATAAACGCAGTAAAAAAGCTGTCCGCAGCGGCGGCTTCCCCTTCCCCGGCCAGATATACCGCGACATATCTGGTGATCCACCCGCCGATAACAGCATAGTATGTCATGATAAGCACCGGCACAAAGAAGGTGAGAATCCCCAGGAACGACCACCCGGGCTTCATCTCCCCGTATGCATTGATGGAGTTTTTTCCGGTCCTCCTCCCGACGGCAATATCCGAAGTCAGGAGCGTGAAGCCGAAGGTAAATGCAAGTATCAGGTAAATGAGTATGAACAGTCCTCCGCCGTCTTTCGCCGCCAGATAGGGAAACCTCCACAGGTTTCCGACACCCACCGCGCTGCCGGCAGCCGCCATGACAAAACCGATCTGGCCCGTAAAACCGTTTTTTCCGTGCTCTTTTTTCATAAGACCCCCATGTATTCAAGACACGCCCGCGTGTCTTGCGCGCCACGTGCTGTCCGGAACATTTCCCCCATTCGAAAAAAATCGGGAAAAAGCAAGCTTTTTCCCGATTCTTTGTGTTTCTTCAGTGTCGAGTATTATACAAGCTCTAACAGCACTTCCATTGCTGCGTCGCCCTTACGCTGGCCGATCTTGACGATTCTGGTGTATCCGCCGTTACGGCTGGCATACTTCGGAGCGATCTCGTCGAACAGCTTTGCCGGAAGATCAACCTTCTTGGTGTTCTTCTTTCTGCCGGTTCCCTCTGCCGGAACCTCGGTGACATCGTAAAGAACCTTGAGCATCTGTCTTCTCGCATGCAGTCTGGAGGGCTTGTCCTTCTTGATCTCCTTCTGTACCTCTTCGTACACGGTGACCTTCTTGCCGTCCTTGACTTCCTTTACCCTCTTACCCTCAGCGTCCTTCTTCGGAACCTTCGCGGTAACGGTAACAGTCTCAAAGTTGTCCTTTTCTCTCACTGCAAGAGCAATCAGGCCTTCTGCGATCTTTCTCGCTTCCTTTGCTCTCATCTCAGTGGTTTTTACTTTGCCGTTGTTCAGAAGAGCGGTTACCAGACCTCTGAGCATTGCCTTTCTCTGGCTGGATGTTCTTCCAAGCTTTCTGTAATTTGCCATGATAATTCTTCCTCCTTGTGGAACACCCGGTCACGCACTTACGGGCTTACTGGCCGGATGCTGTTGATCCATTGGATTATGCGGGATGCTTAAACCTCTTCGCTCGGCTTGAGGGAAAGGTTCAGCTCCTTCAGCTTCGTGAGGACTTCCTCCAGGGACTTCCGTCCGAGGTTTCTGACTTTCATCATATCCTCCGGGGTCCTGTCGCAGAGTTCCTCTACGGTATTGATTCCTGCCCTCTTCAGGCAGTTGTAGGAACGTACGGACAGTTCCAGCTCGTCGATATTCATCTCCAGAGCCTTGTCTGTGTCGCTGTCGTTCTTCTCCGCCATGACTTCCACAACCTTAGCGCTGTCGGAAAGGTTGATGAACAGGTTCAGGTGCTCGCTGAGAACCTTGGCCGCGAGGCTCAGCGCCTCATCGGGGGCCAGTGTCCCATTGGTAAATACCTCCAGGGTCAGCTTGTCATAGTCTGTCATCTGGCCCACACGGGTATTCTCCACGTTCATGTTGACGCGCTCCACCGGTGTATAGATGGAATCCACGGCGATCACCCCGATGGGAAGGTCGTCGCGCTTGTTCCGGTCCGCACCGACATAGCCGCGCCCGTTGGTAATGGTAAGCTCCATGTAGAGCCGGCAGTCAGGGCCGCCGCTCAGTGTGGCGATGACCTGCTCCGGATTCATGATCTCTATATCATCGTTGGAAGCTATATGGATATCAGCCGCAGTGATGACACCCTCGCCCTGGAAATCAATATAGGCGCTCTTCGGCTCTTCATCTGCACTGTTATTCTTGATTGCAAGACTCTTGATGTTCATGATGATCTCAGTAACATCTTCCTTTACGCCGGGGATGGAACTGAATTCATGCAGCACACCGTCAATCTTGACCTGGCTTACGGCAGCGCCCGGAAGAGAAGAAAGCATAATTCTTCTCAGGGAGTTGCCGAGGGTGAGGCCGTAGCCTCTCTCCAGGGGTTCTACGATGAACTTTCCATAGCTCTTATCTTCTGAGATCTCTGCTATTTCAATCTTCGGTTTCTCGAAATCGAACATTTGCCCCTCCTTTTGGGAAAACATCGCAGTGCGCCGCGCACCGCATGCGTGAATCTGTGAGGGTTTATTGCCAATCGTTCCCGCGTCCCGCGGGCCGGTTCAGCTTCTAACCAAATTTCGAAACTATTCAGCACCCGTTCCCGGATGCTGATCAGTTTACATATTACTTGGAATAGAGCTCGACGATAGCCATCTCGTCAACCGGAACATCGATCTCATCTCTGGTCGGCAGGGCCTTTACGGTACCTTTCAGGTTCTCCATATCAACCTCAAGCCATGCAGGAACCATTCTGCCGCCGGTCACCTCGAGGATGTCCTTATATCTCTGGGCGGATTTGAACTTTTCCTTAATCTCGATCACATCGCCGGCCTTAACCTGGTAGGACGGAATGTTCACGCACTTGCCGTTTACAAGCACATGTCTGTGATCCACGATCTGTCTGGACTCTTTTCTTGTGCGGCCGATTCCCATGCGGAACAGGACGTTGTCCAGTCTTGTCTCCAGAAGGACCATAAGGTTGGTACCAACCTGGCCTCTCATTCTGGTAGCTCTTGCATAATAATTTCTGAACGGTTTCTCTAACACACCATAGATAAACTTAGCTTTCTGCTTCTCGCGCAGCTGCACGCCATACTCGCTGAGCTTTCTGTTGGCTCTCTTGGACTCTCTCTTGGATTTCTTGTCGATTCCCAGGAATACAGGATCCAGGTCAAGAGATCTACATCTT
>ONXW01000022.1 GCA_900321915.1 uncultured Eubacteriales bacterium | reverse complement strand
GGCCGGTTTCTTTGTTCGTGCACAGAACGACCAGCGTACGCCCGGAGGAGACGGCCTCCAGCTCCTTTCCCAGGGAATCCTGCAGGAATACACTGATATTGCGCACACGTGTGGGTGTGAGACGGCTTCGGCGGGATGTGATCTCCACCGGCTGTGCCCTGTAGAACAGGGACAGCTGATAGGGCTTGTTCGGAAAATTCCAGAGCCGGAGCTTTTCTCCCGGCTCGATCCGTTCCATCTCGATCCTGGTATCCATCGGAGCCCCGTACAGGCTGCTGGTCTGCCCGATGACGGCATTGTCCGAAAGGGCCTGGACAACCCTGCCGAGAATCCTGTGCTCCTCCTGGGTCTTATACCGCTGGTCGCCCATGGACCAGACCGTGATCATATAACGGAGCGTGAGGAACGTGGACGGAAACATCTGTACATGCCGGTCCTTTGTGACCATGCCCCGCTCCACGAGATCAGCGTTCGGGCCGATATCATACAGATAGACGCCCACCACCAGATCGCCGTGGTCCTCCGGACTGCACACGCCGATGGCCGCCGAATGCTGGATCACATCCGGCACAAGCTCTTTTTTTAATATGGATACGATGTGGCTTCCCACTTCGCTGATGGAACTGAATCCCATATCACTCTCCTTATACTTTTTCAGCAAGAATGCGCTCCAGGATCATCCGGATGAGTTTCGTAAATCCCGAGCCGGGATCCCGTATCAGCAGCTCCATCGCTCGCCGCATATAGCGGTTCGCCGTGAGCATCCGCACATCGGTATCCGTCACGGTGAATTCTTTTCTGAGATAGACAATCGTGAGAATATTCTCCAGCTGCTGCATAAAGGTAATCCTCGTATGCTTCGGATCCGAGCGGAAAATGCCGCGCATGATCATGGTCATCCTCCGCCTCTGCTTTCTCACACAGTCCGTCAGGTATTTATCCAGCCATTTTTTCATGCCTTCCAGGTTGTCCGGGGTGCCGCCGCCTGAAAGAGCCTTCACCGCCGCCTCCGGGATGCCGCCGTCAGCTTCGCTCTTCAGGTACTGTTCTTTCATGCCGCCGAAAACACCGTCCAGGAAGAAACACTGATAAATGGCCGCGGGGGAATGGGCAGTGCCGAACATTTCGCTCTTTGAACCGTCCTTCCTGTGACGGTTCTGGGAAAAGGCATAATCGATATCCTGCTGTGAATAGGCCCTCTTTTCCTGCATGTAATGCCGGGCATCATCGTATTCCAGGGCAATCTTTTCCAGCCTCTCCAGCTGGTCCAGCTCGTCCTCCTCATCCGGCTCAAGGCTGCCTTCCTTTTTCCTGTCCCGCAGCTCCAGATAGCGGGTATAGTATTCCACCGCCTTCCGGGGGGATCCCCAGATCTGCAGATAGGACGCGTAGTGGGCCGGGGTAAATGCCGCCCTGTCCCCGCTCCCGCGGACCGTATAAGTGCCTTTATCCAGGTTTTCGTGTACAACATCCGACCCTGTCTCCCGTGCCGGATCAGCGATGTAAGTACCGAAAGCTCCGTTATTGTCCCCGTGAAGCCCGCGCAGGTGCTCATTTGACGCAGATGGAATAAGCCCCGACCGGATAAGCTCCCCGGCACCCTCATTGGAAACGGCATGCGCGGCCTTTATCGCATTTGCCGGCTGCACCGCGGAACCGGTCCTGTTTCTGTCCTTCTTCCGGCGCCGCTGCTGTTCTGTTTTTTCCAGTTCCTGTTTCAGGTGTGACGGCACAGGCATCCTGAATCCTCCTGTATCTTAATTCATCAGAGCTTTTCCAGTAAAAAGGCCATCCTTTCCTGTGAACCGATGAGCCTCACACAGAAATCCCCCGTATCTGTCTTCCATCGGATGTCTTTCAGTCCGATCTCCTTAGCGGGCAGGCTCCGGATCAGTTCCACCGCCTCATCAGGGCGGGTCCCGCCCGGAAACAGCGCCGTCAGGCCTGATTCATCCAGCGACGTGATCAGGCCGCCTTTTCCTTCTGCCATCTCCGCCGCAATGACGGCTACTCTCGCTTTCTGCACCTTTTCCGCCGCAGAATCATATATGAACAGCACCTCAAGGCTGCTCCCGCTGACACGGGTCTCATTTCCCGGCTCAATTTTCAGGACGTCCTCCGTATCAAACAGCGCATCCAGCACAGCCGGTACAAAGGCCTCATACCGCTCCCGGATACTCTCCACACTGTCATGGTACTGTCTGAGGCTGTTGGCCATAACATAAAAGCTTTCCGAGAGGTCCGTCATCTCTTCCCTTGGTTTTGTGCGGTCCGGAAGGAACTGGGCCCAGTTTTTTTCTTTCAGCACCTCATCCCCTTCGAGCCGGAACCGTCTCATGAAATACTGCATAGCCCGCAGCGGGCGCATGGACCTGTGTACGTACAGGCTGATTAAGATGACGACCAGCCAGCTGATACCGAAGGTTATCACCGTATTTGACAGCGCCCTGTGCCTGCAGCGCTCGCGAATGGCGGATGTATCCGCCCGGCACGCCATGCCGATCCCCGCACCGGCGTGATTGAAGAGAAGCGTATGTTCACCGTAGGTGATTATCGTTTCCGCAGGGATGACACTTATAAGGGCATATGCTTCCGGTTCGCTGCTGTCTGCATCTTCCTCTCCGTCATCTTC
>ONXW01000004.1 GCA_900321915.1 uncultured Eubacteriales bacterium | reverse complement strand
GATCCTTCGGGCAGTTCTTCCTCCGGCAGTTCTTCCCAGATGCCGCAGTCTCCCGGCGACCCGGGGACCACAGCAAGCAGCGGCGGTTCCGGTGCTCCGGCAGGATGGCAGTAAGGAGTCATTCCAATGAACAGTAAAAAACCTGTTTCCGCGGCAGGGCGCGCGTTTTTCTATTCGCGCGCCCTCGCGCTTTCTCTTGCATTATCTCTCGGGCTTTCCGCCCTCAGCTCCCCGGCTGCTTTTGCGGATACCGTATCCGCCGGGCCGGGCGTTTCCGGGCCTGCAGCCGGCGCGGCGGCAAACGAAACAGCAGCTTCCGGCGCCTCAGGAGCCTCCTCCGCTTCCACAGAGGATCCCAACAAGCTGAGCGATTCGGAGAAACTCACCCGCTCTTCCTCCGGGACCTATAAGCTGTTTAAAAAAGGCGAGACTATCTCCGGCGTCATGCGCCGCGGTGTGGACGTCGCCCACTACCAGGGTGATATCGACTGGAAGACCGCGAAAGCGAACGATATTGATTTCGTCATGCTGGGCACCCGCTACCGCGGCGAGGTGGATCCGCTGTTCTGGCAGAACGTGCGGGGCGCCGAAGCCGCCGGCGTGGATATCGGCGTGTACATTTATTCTTATGCCACTTCCGTGGAAATGGCGGAAAAGGAAGCGGACTTTGTCCTGAACCTGATCAAGGACGTCCCCATCTCCTACCCGGTGGCTTTCGACGCGGAGAACGCCGAGACCCTCGGTCTGCAGCCGAAGGACAAGATCACCGACATCGTGAACGCCTTCTGTAAGAAGATCAGCGACGCGGGATACTTCCCCATTCTTTACGCCAATGAAAACTGGGTGAAGACAAAACTGGATATGAACGCTCTGTCCAAATATCCTCTCTGGGTCGCAGCCTATGAGCGCAAATATACCCAGACTCAGGCAGTGATGTGGCAGGGAACGGAGTCCGGCAATGTCCCCGGCATCGAAGGCGGCGTTGACATCGATCTTCAGTTCAAGGATCTTTCCTCCTACTGTCCGGCGGACCTCTGGAGAAAGATCGACGGCGAATATTACTACTATAAAAACTATCGGATGCAGAAGAATGCGCTGATCAACGACGGAAATAATTCCTATTATATGGATTCCGACGGCAAGATCTCCCACGGCTGGGTCACTGTCGACGGGAAAAAGCGCTACTTCGACGAGAGCAGCGGCGTGATGCGCACCGGCTGGAAGCAGCTGGACGGAAAATGGTACTATTTCAATTCCGACGGCACTCCGGCAAGCGGCTGGGTCAGCGAGAACGGAAACTGGTATTACATCAGCCGTGACGGCGTCATGATGGCCGGTGTCCAGAACATTAACGAAGTCCTCTACGACCTCGGCACAGACGGCATCATGAAACACGATCTTGTTGTGAAATACAACGGAAAGGATTACACCATCGGGCCGGACGGCGCCATGCATGAAGGCATCCAGGAAGCACCGGCAGCCGCGGCGGAGACCTCTGCCGAGACCCAGGCGGCTCCTGCCGTGACACAGACTGCACCTGCTGAAACACAGGCGGCGGAGACTCAGGCAGCTGCTGAGACCCAGACAGCTGCCGAGACCCGGACAGCTGCCGGGAGCCAGGGGGTGGTATCGCAGGCACCTTCCGAGACACAGGCTGCCTCCCAGTCCGGTGACGGCATCTTTTATGTGGAAGCCCTCCCCTCCGCGGGCGGCTCTGATCCGGGAGCAAAGGACTCTTCTGACGGCGGCCCTGACACGGCAGGCGGGAACATTTCCGGCGGCGGTCCCGCCGCGGAGAGCGTCTCCTCCCCCACCGTCGCAATGGTACAGCCGAACTGATCCCTGAATCAGAAAACCGTATTTGATTTCATTTGATTTCCTTTGACACTGCACAATTAACGGCTCCTCTCAAAACAGAGGAGCCGTTTTTCTGACCGTTCTCTTTTTCCGGCAGCTGCCCCGTCACCTTCCGCCGGTGAACAGGTGAAGAAGTGCCGGGCAGTATCTTTCCCCG
>ONXW01000254.1 GCA_900321915.1 uncultured Eubacteriales bacterium | reverse complement strand
TGGGCACACCAGCTCTCCGAGGTACAGAAGATGGTCTTCGCAGACCGCGGCGAGTACATGGCTGACACCCGTTTCGTCGATGTCCCGATCGCAGGACTGACCAACAAGGATTATGCCGCAAAGCTGTCTGAGAAGGTTGAGATGGACAAGGCGCAGACATTCCTGTTTGATGACCCGTGGAAGTACAACGACGACCACTACAACACAACCGGCTATGAGGTTGCAGACAAGGAAGGCAACATGGTTGCCGTAACCAAGACCCTGAACTACTGGTGGGGTTCTGAAGTATATGTTGAGGACTTCGGCTTCTTCCTGAATGACCAGATGGATGACTTCGTCACCGGCAAGCAGTCCGCGAACTCCGTGGAGCCCGGCAAGGCACCGCTTTCCTCCATCTCCCCGACCGTTATCCTGGATCCGGACGGCAATCCCTTCGCAGTCCTGGCTGCCCCGGGCGGTTCCGCTATCTATCCGTGCATCGGACAGCTTATCATGAACATGATCGACTATGACATGTCCCTCGAGGAAGCTTTCCTTGCACCGCGCGTTATCGACAACGGCTTCAACTTCAGCTATGATAAGCTTACTCCCGAGGTTGTTGACGGCCTGAAGGCCCTTGGCCATGAGAACATGACCGAAGGTACATTCCCGTCACCCTCCGGCATCCGCTATGTTGACGGCGGCCTGCAGGGCATCGTCAATGAGGCGAATCCGGACGGCGCGGCTGTCGGCTTCTGATCGGCTTCAAACTAAAAAGGATGCTGTCTCTCCGGCGCGGGCCGGAAAGGCAGCATCTGTTTTTTTCGTTATTGGGGAATAGCCGGGACTGCGTCAGTCCTTCATGTTCAGCATCACATATTTGATAAAGTCCTCCGCCAGCCTGGAGGGCTTCGGCGATTTCCGGACCGTGAGCCAGATGGAGCGTTTTGCCAGGTCATTTTCAACCTTGTAGTATTTCAGGCGGCTTGTGGGCTCCGTATAGCGCAGGATGGTGTCGCGGAAGAATACGCAGCCGCTCTGGCCGTTGCGGGCTACATTGTAGGCTGTCAGGAGCTGGTCCATGTAGAGGGACACCTTCGGCACAAAGCCGGCCTGCCGGCAGATGGCCATGGCGCGGGCGTAGCTGTCCTGCTTTTTCTTCATCATGATGAAGGGTTCCTCCGCAAGAAGGGAGAGGTCAACCGACGGGACCGCGTCGTCCAGGAAACTCCGGTCCAGGATCTGCGCCCGGGTAAGCTCGTATTCCCGCAGCTTTTCCGTGACGGAAAAGGAGCTGGGGACGCCGAGGATCAGATATTCATGTCCCAGCTCTGTCAGGTCAAATACATCCGGATCCAGCCTGTCCACGTCGATTCCCATGACGATCCGTCCGTCCCGCAGACCCGCGTCCATATCTGTAGTGCTGCACTCGGTGAGCAGGATCTCACAGGCGGGGTTGGCCTTATGGTATTTGCTGATAATCTCCGCCAGCATGTAGGCGCAGAAGTAGGAGGAGCTTCCCACGTTGATTGTGCCGCTGCGGACATTGGCGATGGAGGAAAAATGCTCGTCGATCTCATTTTCCAGTTCATCGATCAGACGGGCTTTTTCCAGCCAGAACCTTCCCTCTCTTGTGAGGACCACCGGCGAGACGCTGCGGTCGAAGAGGGGAATGCCGTGGAGCTCATTCTCGATCTTCTTGATGGCGGCGCTCAGGGCCGGCTGGGAGATATAGAGACGCTGGGCGGCCCTGGAGAAGCTGCCTTCCTGGCTGACGGCCAGCACATATTCGTAGTCATGACTTCCCATAGCAGAGTCTCCTTTTTGAATATAGAACCGGAAGGCGAAGAATAAGCCCCCGGGTCCTGCGTCAATTGTAATAAATACAGCCGGAAAGTGCAAGCTGTAAGGCAGTTTCAGGGCTATAAGCAATTGCTTATTATTAAATAATGGATTCCGTGTTGGACTGCGGGAGAAGTACATGTTAAAGTATAACCAGAACAGAGAGAGACACGAGATTCGCGCCGGAGGGAGAAGTTCCGGTGCGGCTGCAGAACATATGAATTCTCAGTATAAGACGAAAATGAAGGAGGAAGCATAATGAGATTTGCAACCATCAAGCTGAACGGAAGTGAGATTGCCGGCATCGTGACGAAGAAGGGCGTTCTTCCGGTTGCGTGCCTGAACGCGGCAAAGGGAACCGCCTGGGCGGAGGACATGATGAGCCTGATCCAGAAGGGACAGATTCCGGGCCTCACCAAATGGTACAACGAGGGCGGAAAAGAGGAGCTGGAGGAGATTCCGGGCGTAATCTGCCAGGAAGATGTGGTTTACGGACCGCTCTACCGCAACCCGAAGAGAATCTTCGGCATCGGCTTAAACTATACCGACCATGCCGCGGACATCGGCAACGCGGCACCGCAGGGCTTCCCGGGCAGCTTCTTCAAGATGGCTGACACCCTGGTGGGACCGGGCGATGAGATCAAGACACCGGCCCTGAAGGAAGCGGTCAAGACCACCGCGGAGGCGGAGCTCGGCGTCATCCTCGGAAAGGACTGCAGAGATGTAGCGGAAGAGAACTGGCTGGATGTTGTTGTCGGTTATACCACTATCCTGGATATGACCGAAGAGTCTATCCTGAAGGGCAATGAGTTCCTTGCAGGCAATCCGCGCTACCTCACCATCGTCAAGAACTTCCCGACCTTCTTCTCCTTCGGACCTGAGCTGGTCACCCCGGATGAGGTTCCGGATGTGCTGAAGCTGAACATCCAGTCCGTGCACAACGGAGAGGTCTATGCCGAGAACACCGTGGACCACATGACCCACAGACCGGCGAGACTGGTTTCCCTTCACTCCAGCATCCAGGGCTGGTACGCGGGCGATGTTCTTTCCACCGGCACACCGAGAGCCTTCCACATCCAGGACGGAGATGTGGCTGAGTGCCGCATCCAGGGACCGGACGGCTTCGAGATGCGCGCGCTGGTCAATCCGGTTGTTGACCTGAAGAAGCATCCGGAAAAGGCATAATAACGGGATAGATTTACAGAATATGAAAGGAGATTATCATGGAATACGGATTAAAGGATAAGGTTGTTCTCTGCATGGCATCCGCGGCAGGCCTTGGCAAGGGTATCGCAATGGAGTGCGCAAGAGAAGGCGCAAAGGTTGTCATCTGCACTTCTGAGCCGTATAAGGAGCAGCTTATGCAGGCCCAGGCGGACATCGAGAAGGAGACCGGCAACAAGCCCTATACCTATCTCTACGACGTTATGGACGGCGACAGCATTAAGGCACTGGTAGACAAGGTTGTGGAAGATCTCGGCGATATCTTCGCCCTGGCAAACATGTGCCCCGGCCCGAAGCCCGGCCCGTTTGACAGCTTTGACGACGCGGCATGGAGCGGCGCATTTGAGCTCTGCCTGCTTTCCTATGTGAGAGCCATCCGCGCGTGCCTTCCGTCCATGAAGAGACTGGGCGGCGGACGCATCATCAACTCCACATCCAGTTCCGTCAAGGACTGCCTGGACAATCTGATTCTCTCCAACACCATGCGCATGGGCGTTGTTGGCATGAGCAAGACCCTGGCCCGGGAAGTCGGAAAAGACAACATCCTGGTCAATGTGATCGGACCCGGCCGTATCGGAACCGCGCGCATCACCAACCTGAATAAGATGAGAGCGGAAAAAGCAGGCGTATCCGTTGAGGAGTACGAGAAGATGGACCTCAAGGGCTTCCCGATGGGACGCTACGGCACCACCGACGAGTACGGCAGGCTTGCGTGCTTCCTGCTCAGCGAGGCCAACACATACATTTCCGGCCAGACCATCCTTCTGGACGGCGCCATGACAGGTGCATATTAATCCGGACTGAGAACTCTGAGAACTCATGATACCTGTCTCTGACAGGAGACAGACTTCCTTCTTAAGGGCGGCATCACTTCTGTGGAACGGGACACTCTGCAGGAGCTGTGCCGCCCTTTTCAGATTATATGCTATAATATGAAACAGATTTGAGGAACCGCAGGAGACGCCGGCGTGTCCTGCGGGAATGGGGGTTTATTATGAAAACAGTATTTACGACGGTATTCTCCGACGGACCCAGCGGCGGCAATCCCGCACCGGTCTTTCCGGAGGCAGATGCCATGACAGAGCAGGAGATGCAGAAGGCTGCGGC
>ONXW01000162.1 GCA_900321915.1 uncultured Eubacteriales bacterium | reverse complement strand
GGGGTCGCGAATAAGTAGTTCACCATGTCATTATTCTCCTTTCGATAATATATGTCTGACTGTGGCGGGACGGGTCACGTCAGGCCTCACAGTTTTTTAGCAGGTCCTCTGTTCATCCCAGCACTTTGTCCAGGAAGTCCCCTGCTGCCGTCCAGTATTTTTCCGGATCGCTGTGACAGCAGGCGATATGTCCCGCGCCTTCCACGCGAAGTGTCGTGTGCGGTACAATGACCTTTTCTTCAAGGACCTCTAAGTGTTTCACCGGGAAAAAATAGTCCTCTTCTCCGTGTATAAGCATGAGAGGGATCTTGCATTTGCTGATTCTTTGCCATAAATTGCCTCTGCGCCAGCTGTTGCGAAGGCCGCACAGAAGCGAATACTCCGTATCTGCGAAATTGGTCACGACCTTTGTCATACCTCCCAGCCTGGACATCAGATGCGCCATCACGGCTTCTTTAAGCCCTGCATAGGAGCTGTCGGAGATCACGCCGCAGACCGGTTCGTTTTCCACTGCGCAAAATAGGGAAGCTGCTGCTCCGGTCCCCAGGCCAAAGAGCACGATTCTCGCGTCTGGATCCATTTCCAAGACCTTCCGGATCCACGCCTTGAGGTCGTAGTGATCCGCGTAACCGAGTCCCAAAATGCGGCCTTCACTCTTCCCGCAGGCGCGGGCGTCCGGAATGAGCAGATGGAATCCTCGTTCGTGGAACCATTTCGAATAGGTACCGGTATACCGTCCGTCACAGGCATAGTCGTGAGAAGCGATCACCCACCTGTGCTCCTCTCTGCCCGCGGCAGAGGGAATATGATATGCGTGCAGGACCGGCGCCATGGCAGGGTGGATCGTGACGCTCTGTACATCGGTCTGTTTTTCGACCCAGCCCTGCTCAAGCTCCTCCCTGTACGGATCATATCCGTTCTCCTCATACGCCCTGGACAGGATCCTGTCCTTGGAAGTGGAGCGCAGCGCGACTGCGCTGAAGAGGAGATGTCCGGATACGATCAGCATTAGATAGACAACGAGAAAGATGATCAGTGCCCACAACATAGTCTTTTATCACTTAAATCCCAGCATCATCAGGGGCAGCATGACCAATGCGCCGCAGAGGATCGGCATGAGCGTGCATGTGACGAACACGGGGACGTAGGATTTCTTGACCGTCGTGCCGAACATTTCGCATGTGGCCAGGATCGTTCCGTTGTGAGGAAGCGAATCCAGACCGATGGAACCGATGACGATTGCCCTGTGAAGGTTGCCCATATCCACGCCTCTTGTTGCTACCCAATTCTCGAACTGAGGCTGCATCGCGGGAGTCAGCGTGCCGCATGCGGAGGACGCGGATCCCAGCACGAGGGCCATGATGTTAGCCGCCAGGAAAGCAGTCAGGTAAGGTGATACATTGAGTTTGTTGATGTTCTCAGTCAACATGAAGTAGAAAGGAGTGATCGCTACGACACCGCCCAAAGCACCCTTTGTGCCGATATTCATCAAGGCCTTGACACCGGAGAGCATGCCCTCTGTGAGGACCAGGAACCAGTCCTTGAGAGTGTGACGCTTCCATTCAAGCACGCAACAGACGATCGCTCCAAGTCCCAGGCACAGAGGGAGAGAAATCTTTACAAAGTTGTAGAGGATCATGATCAGGAATACGGGAACAAATGCTTTCCAGACCGCGGGAAGGTTCTCTTCAGCGACATCTCTGTTCTTAATGTCGTCCCAGTCCTGGAAATCACGTCCCTGAGCGCGCCAGCGCCTTGCCGTCCACATAAGGTAGATGCAGTTCAGTACGATCATGACGCCGCATGCGGCAAATCCGGGGATCAGGCCTGCGGTGGTAGGCGTGTTCAGGAATGAAGATACAAGATAGTTGTTGTTCGTAGGCATCATCGGCGCGGCCAAGATGAAGGTCCAGCAGCCGGAGAACAGCGCGCCGAGAACAATGTCCTTGGAGTAGTTCGCTTTGGAGCAGAGCACTACACCGATTGGATAGACGACCAGATACGCGCCGATGGACATGCCCGCGAGACTCAGCAGGATACCTGCGATGCAGATCGTGATCGGAGCATATTCCGGCGGGATTATCTTGGAGATCCAGACTGCCAGGGACTCGCCGAGTCCCGCTTCCTGCATGGCTTTGCCCAGCATGGTAGACCACAGATAAACGAACAGCATTCTTCCGACCATCGTACCGAATGCGGTGCAGTATGTATTGACTATACCTTCGGTAAGAGGGATTCCCGAAGTGACGCAGATCAGGATACTGCAGAGCGGAAAACAGATCAGAGGCTCAAAGCCCTGATACGCGAGATAGATCACTGCAGCAGTAGCAATAATGACTCCGATTGTACTTAATGTTACACTTCCCATTTTTTCCTCCTTTTTGTTGCCCGCAGAGTACTCTGCATTTCCAGTAAAGAGATTTTATAAGAAACCTTTCTTTATTAAGCTCATTCTCAGCTCCTGGCATACAGCGCAGCCGCTTTTTCCTCCGCCTGCTTCTGCACAGGCGCTACGACCTGTTCCAGTTCCTCCTGTGTGCAGACTTCTCCGAGGATCTCCATAGTGTTCTCCCCGATCTTCGCTGCGCGGTACTCCGTCTGCCTCTCCATTCCGGCTACCTGCATGGGATTGCCCGGCACGGAATAAGTGATGCCGTTGTCATAAACTGCGTTCACGAATGTTTTGCGGTAGAGGACCTGAGGATGGCTGACCAGCGTCTCATAGTTGTTGATCCTTCCATAGACCGCCTGTACGCTCTGGAGCTTATCGCACACTTCATCGCTGGTCATCGTCGAGAAGACGCGCAGCACCTCGGCTTCCACCTTCTTGTAGTTCTCCGCCCTCATGCTCATGGAGGCAAAATCCGGATCCTCGAGCCACTGCGGCTGGCCCAGTACATTGGCGAAGTCCTTCCACTGTTTGTCCGTTGCGATGTTGAGCATGACCGGGATACCGTCCTTGCACATGAAATCTCCGATCGGGCTTGCGGCGGGATATCGGTTGCCCTGAGGCTTCGGCATCTTGCCGGTCACCTTGAAGGCGCTCAGCTGATTCTCTTGCATGAAGATCAGCGCATCCATCATGGACAGATCCACACATGCGCCTTCTCCGGTGCGCAAAGCTCTTACGATCCCCATTGCGACCGAGAACGCTCCAAGGAGCGCGCCGGAATAATCTCCGACAGACGCGCCGCATTTATATCCGCTGCTTCCCTCGGGACCCGTGATGCTCATGACGCCTGCTTCCGCCTGGATCGTGGCGTCGAAGGCCGCATGGTCCGCATAGGGGCCTTCCTGACCGTATCCGGAGATCCTGACATAAGTAATCTTAGGATTGATCTCTTTCAGCCTGTCATAGGTGATACCGAACTTCTCCATGGTTCCGGGCTTATAGTTCTCGATCACTGCATCCGCGTTCTTCACGAGGCGGAGGAAAATTTCCACCTGCCTGGGATCTTTCATATTAATCGCAACGCTTTTTTTGCCGCGGTTGCGGGTAGCGTAATGGCTGGACGCTCCGTCCTTTATGACTTTTCCATAGCGCGTGGCGTCTCCGCCGGTTGAAGCGTTCTCCAGCTTGATGACCTCAGCGCCCATATCGCTGAGCAGCATTGTCGCCATCGGCCCTGCCATAAACTGTGTGAAATCCAGGATGCGAATACCCTCTAAAGGCTTCATGTATTTCCTCTCCTTTCCAAAATGTGGTCTGTTGCGCGGGAGAGATCTTCCGTATGGCCCTCCCGATACTCTGTTGTCACCGTCCGCAGCAGTGATCCCGCCATAAAAAACAGCACAGGTTTTGCCCGACTTTGTATCTATGCTTAGATACAAGCAAAACCTGTGCCATTTTTTTGATCTTTGTTTTATGAAGATGAAATGCTGTGTGATCCGCTTGTTAATACTGTGCGATCATACTTTTTATGAAGTGCGGTCCCGTCTTTGCGCTCCTGCAAGTGCCTTTCGGGTCAATTTGTGCCACTTTGAGCCATTTTTATTTTCTCGACCGGAAGCTGAATCGCCGCCTTCCCGGTAATGCGTATCCTTTTTCAGCGGATTCTGTATTTCCTGAGATACCTGTAAAAGGTCCTGCGCGGTATCCCCATCAATTCCGCCGCCTCTGTGCGATTCCCGAGCGTCTCCTCCAGCGCGTTGATCAGTTCCTCGCGCGTAGGCTTTCCATATGGAAGCCCTTCCTCCTCCGTACCCGCGCTTTCGTCAGGTCCCGATTTTCCGCCTGTTTCGCCGCGCGCACTGCCCGACTCCTTCGGAGGAAAGGATTGAAAGCCCCTCTCCTGCGGCTCCCGGATCTGCCCTCCCATCAGGACAAAGCTGTTGACGTTATCGCGCAGGTGCTCCGCCGTGATCTCCGGATCATCGTAAAGCTGCACTACGCAGTCAATGGTGCTCTGCAGTTCGCGGACATTTCCGTACCATGGATATTCCAGCAGGAACCTCTTTGCTCCTTCCGTGAACACCGGCGCTTTTCTGCCCGTCCTTGCGGCTGATCTTTGGGCAAAATACTCAGCGAGCAGGACCGCGTCTCCTTCCCTCTCGCGGAGCGGCGGCAGGACGATCTGCATGCTGCCCAGGCGGTACAGAAGGTCCTCTCTGAAGCGCTTTTCCCTGATCATCCGCTCCAGGTCGGCATTTGTCGCCGAAATGATCTTAATATCCACATGGATCATCCTGTTGCTGCCGAGCCTTGTGAACTGTTTCTGTTCGACAGCGCGCAGCAGCGTTGCCTGAAGTTCCAAAGGAAGCTCTCCGATCTCGTCCAAGAACAGCGTTCCTCCGTTGGCAAGTTCGAATTTACCTATGTTGCCGCTCTTTTTTGCCCCGGTGAACGCGCCCTCCTCGTAACCGAACAGCTCGCTGGCGATCAGGTCCCGGGGCAGCGCTCCGCAGTTGACCGCGATGAACGGACCGTTCCTGCGCTCGCTCATATTGTGGATGGCCTGGGCAAAAACGTCCTTTCCTACACCGCTCTCCCCGATCAGCATG
>ONXW01000164.1 GCA_900321915.1 uncultured Eubacteriales bacterium | reverse complement strand
GTCAGATCCAGATCCTTTCGTGAGGCGATCCTGGGAAAATCTTTTATCTTTCGATGCTGGATCAACACAAAGGCGACAACAATCAGCTCAAACCCGAAGCCAAAACGCCAGGAGAAAAATGTTGTAACCGCACCGCCAAAGAGAGGACCAATCGCTACCGCGACACCTGCCATAGTGCTTACCACTGCAAGGGCTTTTGTTCTATGTATCCCTTCGTATGTTCCGGTGATAATAGAAATCAAAGCCGGGCCCATGAGAGCACTTCCTATCCCTTCCAGGAGAGACCACCCTGTAAAGAGTATCATGGCATTCGGACTCAGAGCCGCTATCAAGTCTCCAATACCATAGATTATGATACCCAGAAGGAAAATATTCCGTTTGCCTATGATGTCCTGAAGCTTGGCACTGATCAACAAAAGGGAGGCTGTTATTTGTTCATAATCTGTTACTTCTTTTCACTTGCACTTCCGGAAAGTGAAGATCCCGGGAGATGTGCCCAAGTCCCGGGATCTTCGCTCTGCAGGCCGAATCTACTCGTCGTTCTCGTCCCATACACCGAAAGGCCGCACGCCTTCTACCGCAGCTGCCGGTGTAATCTCTGCGTCATCATGATCAATGTCAATCAGCCGGTACAGGTCATTGCCCATACCCAGCTCCTTCATGTAGGAAAGCTGCCTGTGTCCATGCCTGGACTCGATCCGCTCCACAAGGTGTTTTCTGTCAGCCTCCTTCATGGCATAGACCAGATCCATCCCGGCCTGGTCAGCCGCAAGAATATCCAGGGAAGCCACGATTCCGACATTCGGCGTGACCACCGGTGCCGCCGCGATACCTGCGCAGTCACAGTCCACGGACATGTTGCGCAGTACATTGATAAACGCAGTCTTCTTCCCGAAGAAATCCACAGTCGCCTTGGTGGATTCCGTAATGCGCTCCATCAGCTCTTCCTCGGCGATGCTCCACATGTTGTCTGAGCCTTCAGCCGTATGGATCATCGCTTTTCCGATCCTGCCGTCTGCGCACCCGATCCCAAGATTCTTGTTGGATCCGCCGAAGCCGCCCATCAGATGTCCCTTAAAATGGGTCAGCGCCAGCAGGGAATCGTATTCTGTCATATGGCTGCCGACACTCATCTCATCGAACCACTTTCCGCCCTTCACCGGAAGCATGCAGGTTCCGTCTTCGTCCATGATATCCACCGGCGCAAATGTCCATCCGTTCACCTGAAGCGTCTCCCGGTGCTGGCTGGTTGTGTAGCGGTCGCCGTCATAATAGGTGTTGGTTTCCACGATGACTCCGTCCGGAAGCTTCTGCTCCATCAGTTCCCTGACCCACTCCCTCGGAATAATATTTGGGCCGTTTTTTTCACCGGTGTGAAGCTTCACAGCCACTTTTCCATCGAGAACACTGCCGACTTTTTCAAAAATCCTGATCAGCCCCTGCGCTGAGAGTTCTCTGGTGAAGTAAACCACAGACTGAGCGCCTGTTCTCTCTTCCCACGGTACATACCGCTCTCCTCCCAGACCTGGTCGTGCACTTGTCTTTGCCATCATAAGTCCTCTCTTTCCTCGGCCAGTGATATGACTTGATCCAAAAACAATATATCACATCCGCGCGGGAGCCGCTATTCTTTCAGATCTTCGGAAGCTTCGCAAAGGAGGCTGCAAGCTGCTCATCGGTCGGAATCTCATCCGTCATCAGACCTTCGTGATACTTCTCATACGCGACCAGATCGAAATAACCGGTTCCGGTCAGGCCGAAGACAATCGTCTTTTCCTCTCCTGTCTCCTTGCACTTCATCGCTTCATCGATCGCGACGCGGATGGCATGGGAGCTCTCCGGCGCAGGAAGGATTCCTTCCACCCGGGCAAACTGCTCTGCCGCTTCAAAGACGGAGGTCTGCTCCACACTCCTTGCTTCCATAAAGCCATCGTGATAAAGCTGGGACAGGGTCGTGCTCATGCCGTGGAAGCGAAGGCCGCCGGCATGGTTGGGAGACGGGATAAATCCGCTTCCGAGCGTATACATCTTTGCCAGCGGGCAGATCATGCCGGTGTCGCAGAAGTCATATGCAAATGTTCCTCTGGTAAAGCTCGGGCAGGATGCCGGTTCGACCGCTATGATCTGGTAATCTGCCTCACCGCGGAGCTTCTGTCCCATGAACGGAGCAATCAGACCGCCAAGGTTGGAGCCGCCGC